>CAYPNL010000141.1:0-2162 GCA_964412045.1 uncultured Desulfobacteraceae bacterium | reverse complement strand
CATGGGAAAATCGGCACATGCGAGAATTCGCCCAAAGGAGATACAACAACCCGGAGTGGATCTTCTCACACAAACATCCCAGATCAAACATGGGCTCAGACATGCTGAAAACGCCCGGTGGATTGCTGGAGATATACCTTTCCCTTGCGGGCAACACCATCGAGCGCATTATGATTACCGGCGATTTCTTTTCCACCACTAGGGATATCAACCTGCTAGAGTCTTCCCTGAAGTGGACCTCAGCAACACGGCAGAAGATCGAGGAGCACCTCTCGGAGGTCTGGAGCAATGATATGATCTATGGCCTTGATGTGCCGACATTGACGGAGGCAATCCTCAGGGCAAAGGAGAATGCCCTCAATCCCCTTCAAGAAGCCGTGTAAAAGCATGGGGGAGATAGCAAACGGCAATGACAAAGGATAACGGACCACAGAGCCCTGAATATGCCAGGATAAGCACTGCCACGGCAATGTCCCTCGGCCTCATGCCGGGCCGCTTTCACCGGGGGGCGAAAAACAGCTGCGCGAACCTGCTCATCCATCACCATGAAGGCTGTGCTGCCAGCTGCGCATACTGCGGTCTGAATAAACGGAGATCGGGCAGCTACGATGAGAAGAGCTTTATCATGGTCCACTGGCCTCTTTTCAACATGGATGCCATTATTGAGGCTATCAACAACGGCCCCCCATACGTGAAACGAACCTGTATCTCCATGATCACCAATGGTAGATGCCCGAGGGATACCATAGCTATGACCAAACGGCTCAAAGGGGAAACCGCGATCCCCATCTCCGTGCTCATCAGCCCCACGGTCCTGAAATGTGCCGATCTGAAGGCAATGAAGGAGGCCGGTGCAGATAAAATCGGTGTGGCCATCGACCTCGCTACCCCGGAGCTCTTTGACCTCTACCGGGGCACCGGGGTATCCGGGCCCCACACATGGGAAAACTATTGGCAGACTGTATCGGACGGCCTTGAGATCTTCGGCGAGAGGAATGTGGGAATCCATCTCATGGTGGGAATGGGGGAAACGGAAGGCCAAATGGTATCAACTATGGAAAGGGCATGGAACATGGGGGCCGTGAATCACCTCTTTTCCTTCTTTGCCGAGCCCGGATCCCCATTGCAAGACAGGCCGCAGCCGCCGTGGTCGTCCTATTTGAGGATCCAGCTTGCGCGGTTCTTATTGGAGGAAAGGGCTGTACCGTCTTCGGAAATATCCCTTGACAACGAGGGCCATATCATAGACTTTGGTCTCCCGGATGACGAGATTATAAAGGCTATCAACCTCGGAACCCCCTTTATGACCACAGGATGCCTAGATAAGGACGGAGAGGTAGCCTGTAACAGGCCTTTCGGGAATTGCCTTCCGGGCGAAAAACAGTGGAACTATCCCTACCCCCCCAACGAAGAGGAGCTTTGCCTCATCAGGCAGCACATCTTCCCCGTAAGGCACGATTAGAGGCTGTCAGGTCCCGTATTATTGCTTTGACACTCCATGGCATTAATGGTACTAAAAGAGGAAAGGAGTAAAATCTATCTGGGCCGTTAGCTCAGTCAGGTAGAGCAGCGGACTTTTAATCCAAATCAGGGGAGTTTTGCAAGTAATTGATTTTACTTCTAACTCCCCTTTTTTATTGGAAATTATAGTATTTTCTCCCATCACAAAATATCACAGAAAGTCCAGGAGATCACGATTTTCACCTCTGAAGTCCCGTCAATTCTCCCGACAGGCATTGCAAGATTCTTGAGTTTTTTTAAAAACGAGTGAAAAAAACTCATTTTTTTTGTTGACAACCGTATAAAGGTAGTTTATATAAGTGATAATGAATTATTGGAGGTCCCGGATGATTGATGAGTTCTCAACTTTTGATATTAGTAGGATCTTGGACATCCCTGGGCCGCGCTTACGCCAATGGATAGAATTGGGATTTGTCAAGCCGAGTATTCGCAAAGCGCTGGGGAAAGGCACGAAGGCGATTTTTAGTCGATCCGATCTATATAGGATCGACTTGTTCCGTGGTTTGGTTGACCAAGGCCATAGCCGATTGGGAGCTGGGGCATGCGCCTATGGATTCCGGGACGAACATCTTTTTAATGAAAAATACTTGATTGCCAAAAGGTTTAGATACCGGCGGCAGGTTTGGATCAATGCGAGGACC
>CAYPNL010000140.1:0-7304 GCA_964412045.1 uncultured Desulfobacteraceae bacterium | reverse complement strand
GAACGTTCCCGAGATGGCATATCGAGTGCATAGTTTTCGAGTATGTCGATGAGCTGCTCAAGGCTTGAAGCATCAAAATGATCGTTGTTTCTGTAAAGCAAGTCAACTAATTTCAGTTTAACGTCTTCAGGGATTTTATCGTACTGCGCAATGTTCTCGGGCTTCTGGCCGAAATAGAGGGCCTTCTTGAGTTTATCGATTGTCTTCCAGATGGTTGCCTGATTTTGACTATTCTGGGGTAGTCTCTCAAGGAGTTCAATCCATCTCTTCTCTATCTGCTTGGTCACCCAATTCTCGCCGTTTTGGGGTGGAAGAGACAATGTCAAAAACTTATTTTGAGCATTCAATAGATCCCTGTAAAGGTCTCCGTCTCTTTCCTCTAAGCCCTGGAGTACCTCATTTAGCTCTTTTATAGCCTCTACCTTGCCATTCTTTCCGTTGTTTTTCTCAAACAGCATCCCTTCCCATTGATCCCTGAGGTGCCCTATTTCTTGCTTTATGAGGTTAAAGATGATCCCGGACTTTGTAATAGAGTTGCGCAATGAATCTGCAAGCAGGTTGCATGCGTTCAACCTGTCCCTTGCCAGCTGTTCCATTGCCCTCGTAGATTCCTCGTGTAATTGGTAAGAAAGCAACTCGGTTCCTAGTGAATGTGAAAGCCTTTTAATGGCCTTCGTCTCGCGGCTGCCGATTGCAATGCTGGCGGCGTTGAAGTGTATCTTGATGACGGCAACAACAACGAAAGGGCTGTCTTTCCATAGAACATCTCCCTCAAGATTGGTGGGATATATGAAAGAAGATGCACCATCAACCTTAAGATCTGATTTTCGAACAAGCACCGGCTCCATATGGTAGAAATCTGCTGATTTTCCCTCTACCTGCAAACGGACGCTACGGATATTGGTATTTGGGTCTTCGGCGGTCCAGCTTTTCTGCCTCTCTACACACCAGGCCATGGCCTCGAGAGGCCGGTCTGGTTGGTCACGATACTCTATCCATGGTTTCCCGGGAAAATTGTATTCGGATTGCGTGGGAAGGCCCCATGTAATACTTCGGGAATCATCTTCTATTATTCCCGAGGTAATTCTCTCCGCAACCAATGCGGGTGGTGTTCCAATTCGATAGATAGTACCCTTAAAGGCGTTAGGGAGACACAAGAGGATAGTTTCTATCATATCTCTACATGCCTTTTCCAATAAGGCCTTATCGATCTTGAGATACACGGTATTATCCTCTACCGGATTGGTGAACTAATTTGATTCGCACACACAGCACCGCACGTATTCCTTCAGTACTAAGTGATGAGCAATCATTGTTTTACCTATATCAAAGGTCACTACACTCCTTCATCTGCGATCGAAACACTTACTGGAAATCTGATCCGCAAGCATTTTGAGCAAGGATACTCTATGATTATTTTTGCGCATGTCAATAAAAAATATGTTTTGGCTGGATATTTATTTGTCTCAGAAAACCACGTTCTCTGCCCATCCGTCTCACCAAGGGCGCCTATTGTGCCTTGAGCAAAGGCCGGGATTCGTTTTCAAAAAGCTAACGTGTTACGAAACATTTATAGTAGTATGGACCATCCGATGTCATTTGTCAAGAAAAAAATACTTTATGTGGTAAATAATTCGATATTTTTTACTACATGTAGTGGCAATAAAAATACTATCTTATCATATTTTTATGGAGAAAAGAGGCGCCTGATGTGTTGGTCTTGAAACAGTGGATATGTCCTTAAGTCCGGGGCACCCCGTAACATCTGTGCCAAAGATCCATATAAGCCTGTTCCTCCTGTCGCCATCTATCATCATCCCAGCCCAGCTCCTCACAGCAGATTCCTTTTATGCGATTGAGAAATGCCGAGCCCCCTTGCTTAACTCGTATCCCCAGCTGTGTGCGCCTCAAAAGGAGATCATCGAGATGAACTACGGATTCGGTTCTGGCTGCCCAACGAAGTTCAGCCCATAGAATGTTGGTCCCGGGCACCGGCCCGAGCTCCCCTTCTGTTCCACAGTTGACCACGTGCCCTGCATCATAGCCGTAGCGGCCGGCAAGACGTTTCTTCAGGGCCTGATCGAGGTTTGTGCCTGGAATTCCTCGCCAGTGAAACGCACGAAAAACAGGCTCACCCTTGTCCCTCACGATCAAGGAGGGGATATATTGTGCTATGCGCGTGAGTATATCCAAGGCGATGAGGCGGAATGTGGTTAGCTTCCCGCCGCTTACGGAGATGAGACCCTGTTCCACCCAGATGCTGTGATTTCTCTTTTCCCTGGATGGGCTAAGGATGCCCGTGCCTATTACAGGGCGAACTCCTGCATAGGTAGCGAGGATATCCTGATGTTCAAGGCGTAAACACGGGAATTGGTATCGTACGATTTCCATAAGATAGGCCACCTCTTCAAGCGTAGCGTAAGGCTCGGAGCTGAGCCCACCCTCATGATCCAGGTCGGTGCTCCCCACAATGGTAACCCCTTCCCACGGCAAGATAAACACAGCCCGCCTGTCTGCTGGGTGCAGCAACCCTATGGCTTGCGCGACCGGAAAGCGCCAAAAGGGAAAGACCAGATGGCTTCCCCTTAGGGGCCTGATATCCCTTCCGCCTCCAACCTGCTCCCTGATCTGATCGGCCCAGGGACCGGTAGCATTGATCACCGCCTTTGCCTTGACCTCTGCGGTTGCCCCGGATACTGCATCACGTATCACAACCCCGCGTACCCGCTTCCCCTGGATGATGAGCCCTTCTGCTGAAACGTAGTTGAGAGCTAAGGCCCCATCTCGTTGGGCCTCTTTGATAACACGCAACACCAGACGGGCATCGTCTGTGACGGCATCAACATATCGCTCACCCCCTTTTAGGCCGCTCTGATCTATCCAGGGCGCCATCAGATAGAATTCAGGTGCTGAGTAATACTGATGGTTCCACCGCCAGGCGAGCATGTCATATACGCTCAGCACTGCGCTAAATGACCAGCGTCCCGGCACCCGACCGCGATAATCGCCAAAAAGAAATCCCAGAGGCTCTACCAAGCCGGGGGCCTCGCGAAGCAGGCGTTCGCGTTCCCGTACCGAGTCATGGACTAACTTCAGATTACCCGTCATGAGATAGCGCAATCCGCCATGGATCATCTTGGATGAGCGGCTCGAGGTTCCCCATGCAAAATCACGCCTCTCAACCAGTGCCGCACAGAGACCCCGGCGTGCCGCTTCCCGAACGATCCCGGCGCCGGTAATGCCGCCTCCGATCACGATCACATCCCACTCATGCACCTCTTCAGTGAATCGCGACCATGCCCTATCGCGGTGAAGCTGTGTGTTTGAGGTTTCCATACTTTTCCACATTACCGAATAGTTCCTCTTAGGGTGTCAGCGCTCCCGTAAAGAGCAATAGTGATAAAATCGTGGAGCCCCACGGGCTAGCCCGTTGGGCTCCACTCCTTTTCTAGCGTACCAGCTTTCCGGGGTTCATGATCTCATGGGGATCGAAGGTATCGCACATCGCCTTGATAGCAGCAATGCCAAGCTTTCCTTTTTCGGTGGCCAGGTATGGCGCGTGATCGATGCCGACCCCATGCTGATGACTGATCGTTCCGCGATTCTTCACAATGGCCTTGGATGCAGCCGTTTTTAAGCCTTTCCATCTCTGGAGCGTTTCCTCATAGGTCTTGGCTGTCCGGAATATCACGGTTATGTAGATGCTTGATCCCTGAGGGTAGACGTGGGAAAGATGGGTGAGCACAAGGATAGGCCCGGCTTCGGTGTCAATGACACCATGCAAAGCTGATTCGATCTCCTCCACCATTCGATTGACATTCTGCCAATCAGTAGCCGTCTCGAGGGTATCGACTGCGTAACCCTCATCCCAGAGAGTATTCCTGAGATACGGGATGAGAAAGCGGCTCTCGGCCCATTTGCGGCCTCCGTATGAGCCAACGTGGATGCCCCTTCCACCCTTGAATATACGTAAGGCTCTTCTCAGCGTGGTGCGGCAGGATGCTCGAGTACCAGTTACCCCGAAGAGCAGCATACACTTCTGTGTCCTTACACCCCGCCAGGTGAGCAGCCTCTCGAGCAGGGATATGACCCGCTCATGACCGGCGAGCGCGAGCTGTGTTTCAGTTTCAAGGGCGCTGCCGAGACGAAGCATCGAGAGGGGGATACCTTCCTGCACTGTCTCACGGACGCTGTCAAGGGCCTCCTGCCAATGGGGAAAGAAGACAATGTGGAACCGCTCTTGCTCGGGAAGCAGGGTAACCCGAACCTTGGCCTCTGTAACGATGCCCAATCGGCCTTCAGAGCCGAGAACGATCTCCCGCAGATCCGGGCCGGCGGCAGAAGCGGGAAACGCGGGTATCTCCAAAAGGTCCACGGGGCTTGCAAGCAGACCCCCGGCAAAGAGCTGCTCGATTCGGCCATAGCGAAGTGACTGTTGGCCGCTCGAGCGGGTTGCAATCCAACCTCCAAGCGTAGAGAATTCAAAGGATTGGGGAAAATGGCCCAGGGTGTAACCCTTGGCCCTGAGCTGTGCCTCCAGATCCGGGCCTGCTACCCCTGCCAAGAAGGTGGCGAGCCGGCTTTCCTCATCTAGGCTCACCAGACGGTTCATCCTGCTCATATCGACGGTAAGGACCGGTCGCTCGCCTTTTTCCGGGGTAATGTGGCCGACAACGCTCGTGCCGCCGCCATAGGGTATGATGCAGGCGCCAGCCTTGTCCGCATACGAGAGCAGGGATTGCACCTCGTCCGTTGTTGTGGGATAGGCGATCCCATCAGGAAAGGAGTCGATATTCCCGCTCCGAAGGTCCAGCCAATCGGGGATGCTCTGTCCCCGGCAATGGAAAATGCGTTCCTCAGCAGATTGTATCACGAGAGGGTGTTCAGGGAGCCGGGAGGGCGGTACTGTTCGCAGAACCTCATCGAGTGCTGTCTCGGGCAGGGGCGAAGCCCCCCCGATCTTCTCGGCTAGGTATAAAGAGGCATTCCGGGGCAAGGGATACAGGACGGTATCATCACCCCATCCGTTCCAACGTCGCATATCTCACTCCCCGCAAAAAATATCCCTTTAATAGTATATATAATATAGGCCCCAACGGTGAAAAGACGATCTGGCGTTACTGTAAGCAATCAGAACGCATCATGTAGGATAACAGTCTTCCCAGCGCCTACGAGGATGAAGTCCTGTCCATATGCTTTCTTGAACTCGCTCCTTGCGAGATCTCCCGAGCAATGGCATGGTGCAACCATCCTGCAACCCGCCTTTTTAATCCCTAAAACTACTCTCTCTATTTGTGAGGCATCCATGGATGAAAGATGAAACCCGCCTACGTGGTCATAGTGCACTTGGGAGAGGACTACCGCATCCATGCCCGTATGGGATTCACTAAGGGTCATTAGTTGGCCTTACGCAATGGCCAGTCTTCGTTTCCAAGGAGCTACCATGTTACGAGGTTCATGAATTTCAAAAGTTAGTATTCCCTTCCTTACCTCCAAGCATCATCCAAGAAACAGCCCGGCTGCGACCAGAAGCGGGGTGAGGATCACAACGATCACGTTCAGGCCCAGGTAGGGTATGAGCCTTTTGATATTTTCTCCAAAGCGATAGGCCCCTGCAAAGGCGGGCAGAGCGATAGCGATGGTGAACAATCCTATAAGGCTAAATCGAGGCAGATAGTGAAGGTGAACCCCGAGTGCGATCGATGCATACGCAAGCCAGAGAAAGACGCCGTAAACGAGGCTGCTCTTTTGAAGACCGAGACGAATAGGCAGATGTCTTCTCCCGACAGATCTATCCGGCTCTACATCGGGAAACTGGTTGAGCAGCAGAAGGTTAGAGACCAGGAAGAAGGGCACAAGCGAGGCGACAAATGCGGTGCATGAATAGGAACCCGTGAGAACAAAATCAGTGCCCATCACCATGAGGGTTCCAAAGCCCAGCCCTGGGGCAACCAGGCATAGCAGCGGGTTGGACGTGAACCAGATCGTGTAGAAAACGATCACGAATAGACCGATAAGGCCAAGGGGCAGGAGACCGCAGCCCCACACGTGAACAAAATAGATACCCACGATACCGGTGAGCACAAAGCTTACCAGTCCTATGATCAGGGCATGGCGTGCCATGCGTGGATTTTTAGGTAGGACCCCGCTCCCTCCACTAAAGGGGGTGCGTTTCGTCCTGAAGTCAAGGCCGCTCTTGTAATCGAAATACTCGTTCAGGGAATTCACGCTGATGTGCGCGGATAGAGCCCCTATGAGCGCTAACACGACAAAAAGGATCCGCACCTCACCCGCTCTCCAGATGGCACTTCCCACTCCCAGTGAGACACACGCCGGGGTCAGGATCAGAAAGGGTATGCGCATCGGCCCTGATAGGATTTTTAGCCCGGTCATTATTCAGTTTCTATTTTCCTGAGAAACTCGATAATACAATCGTGAAACGATCTTATGATTCAAACGAGCATGGCGATGTCCACTTCCCGTGTGCCGGCATCTACATAGGTGGTTTCGAGCTCGGCATGACAGTGAATCTTGAGAAGCTCAGCCAGCTCATCTCGTGCCTCATTTCCCATATGAGGAGATACGGGAGGAAGGCAATCGATGTTGATTACAATCCTCTTCGATTCAGGTTTGATTTTCGTTACCTCCCCGTTTTTCCAGTTCCATCTCCTGCACATCACGTTTTTGCTGCGATCATCGTAGTAGATGACTTCGCCGGGAAGGGGATGTTCTTCGGTTGCTTCTCCGAGGGGGATAAACTGCTCTGTCCCGTCTGAAACGCCCAAGACGAGGTTTCCCTCAACCCTTTCCACGTCGTCTCCACCGCAGGGCGTAACGTACTTGAGCGAGATGTAGTTGAACAGGGCCACTGCTGAGTTGATGAACGGCAGGGCCCGGTTTGGCCTCATACTTTTCAAAAGATACGTAATGGAGGGCAAATAGGTGTACGGATCCGATCCGAATCTCTGGTGGGCTTCATTCCAGGCCAGGATTCTCGGGTCCTTCGTCTCATAGATAGTGACTTGCCTGTCGATCTCCCTTTTTACCATCCTCCTGATCCTCTTATCCGATTTCTGGTTGGAGATATCCCTGACGATGACAATGCCTCGATAGAAATCGGGGAACAGGTCGAAGAGCTCGTCCTTTACGAGGATCTTTTTCATGACACAGTACCGTTATTTACCTTAGCTGTTCGATTCCGGCCGTTCTCCATGGCGGGCCAGCGATCGTTCCACGGTCTTGCTTGTTCATAGGCATAGGAGGCCTGGAGCACGAGGTCGTCCCGGTGCCGGGGCCCGATGATC
>CAYPNL010000139.1:0-4974 GCA_964412045.1 uncultured Desulfobacteraceae bacterium | reverse complement strand
CGGCCTCATATCAACCAGCGCTGGGTTGGGATACATCATGCTCCCGCCCATGGGAATCTGGCTCATGTTTTCCACACCGCCGGCAACCACCACATCAGCAAAACCGCACATGATCTTTTCTGCGCCGATAGCTATGGCCTGAAGACCTGAAGAGCAGAATCGGTTGACCGTCATTCCGGGAATGCGATCCGGCCACCCTAAGGACATGACCAGCACCCGACCCAGATTGAGCCCCTGAGTAGCCTCTGGAAAGGTACACCCGACAATCACATCATCGATGAGTATAGGATCCAGATCCCCTGCCCTTTTTATCAACTCCCGTAATACTTCGCCTCCCATGTATTCGGGACGGGTATCCTTTAACATGCCTCGAGGGGCCTTCCCCACCGCCGTTCTGCACGCAGCAACAATTACGGCCTCTTTCATGACACCATCCTCCCTTAATAAAATTTTCGTCAGAAAATTTTATAGACTAATTCCTGAGCGGCTTGCCCGTTTGCAACATGTGCTGAATCCTGGCCTGGGTCATGGGATGGCCGCAAAGGCTCAGGAACGCTTCCCTTTCCAGATCCAGGAGGTATTGCTCGCTTACCTTGGTATATTCAAGGACACTCCCTCCACACAGGACGTATCCCACTTTGGTAGAGACAGTCACATCATGTTCTGTGATATATCCTGACTCATGCATGCTCCATAAACCAAGCTTTATCATGGCAAAAGTATTTTCACCTGCTACTCGTATCTCTTCTAATGGCCGAGGCGGCCTATAGCCTTCCATATTCATGGCTAAAATCGTTTTTTTGGCATCCTCGATCAGGTAATCCCGATTGACGGTCATCTTGTCAGTGGCCCTGAGGTAGCCAAGTGTGACTGCTTCCGGCCCGGAGGTGGATACCTTAGCCATGGCAATGGTTTCAAAAGCCCTCGCCACAAAAGGCATAAGCTCGATCTGTTTCGGGTAAAGCCCTCCCCTCTGGACCTCGAAGAGGTGTTCAGTGTTGCGAATAAGCACCTCCTTGCATCCTCCTCCAGCGGGAATTAAACCCACACCAACTTCCACAAGCCCCATATAGGCCTCGGCAGCGAAGCGCACCCGATCCGAGGCAAGGCAGATCTCGCAGCCTCCGCCCAAGGCCATGCCGGCCGGCGCTGCCACCACGGGTTTATCCAGGTACTTAAGCTTCATGAAGGAATCCTGAAAGGTCTTGATCATCCAATCCAGTTCATCCCACTCTTCTTCCTGAGCCGTAAACAGGATCAGCGGCAGATTCGCCCCCGCGGAGAAATTGTCGGCATGGTTGGCGATCACGAGGCCTTCAAAATCCTTGCTGACGATGTCAGCCGATTTCATGACCATGCTGATAATATCATCACCCATGGCATTCATCTTGGTATGGAATTCAAGGCAGGCTACACCATCACCGATATCAATCAGGCTGGCGCCCTTATTCCCTTCTACCTTCTTTTCCTGATCCTTGAGAGAAGGCAAGAGGATGATCCCCGGTTTAACCGGAGCTTCCTTATAATCCTTTGAGGCCAGGTCATAGAAATAGAGCTTGCCAGCTTCCCTTTTGTAAAAAGACTCCTTTCCGCTATCAAGCATCTCCTGAACCCAGGATGGTATCTGGTATCCTGCATCCTTCATCTTGGCCACGGATTTCTTTACCCCGATAGCATCCCAGACCTCGAAGGGGCCCATCTTCCAGGCAAACCCCCATCTCATAGCATTATCGATATTGACGATATCGTCAGCTATTTCGGGAATTCTATTGGCCGAGTAAATTATCGTTTCATTAACCTGGCGAAAGGTAAACTGCCCAGCGGCATCATTGGCATAGTAAAGGGACTTTATCTTGTTCGCCGTCCCAGAAAGGCTTTTTGCCGCTTCCAAAGAGGCGAATTTCACCTTCTGCTGGGGGCTGTATTCCATGGTGGCGTAATCCAGCGAGAGAATCTCTTTTCTCCCTCCGCTATCCCTTCCCTTCTTATAGAATCCGCTGCCGGTCTTCTCTCCAAGAAGATTGCGCTCAATCATTGCGGCGATCAGTTCCGGTATTGCAAACAGCTCCCGCTTCTCATCATCAGGCGCCCCTTCGTACACGTTCTCTGCCACGTGAACAAGGGTATCCAGGCCTACAAGATCCGCGGTCCTGAAAGATGCACTCTTGGGATGTCCTATGATTGGACCAGTCAAGTCATCCACGGTTTCAACGGTCAATCCCAGATCGATCATCGTCTGGATACCATACAGCATGCTATAGGTGCCGATGCGGTTCGCTACAAAATTTGGGGTATCTTTGGCGTATACAATCCCCTTCCCGAGCACCTTCTCGCACGTCTCGGCGAGTATCTCAATGACCTCAGGGAGGGTATCGGGGCCAGGGACCAACTCAAGGAGTTTCATGTATCTCGGTGGATTAAAGAAGTGGGTAACGGCAAAATGCCTTCTAAAGTTCTCCGACCGGCCTTCACACATTGCCCGAGCAGATATACCTGAGGTATTGGAGGCAATAATAGTTCCAGGTCCCAAGACCCCTTCAACCTTTTCAAAGACGCTCTTTTTGATGTCGAGCCTCTCTACTACCACCTCAATGATCAAGTCCACGTCTCTCAGCCGTGTTATGTCATCATCCATATTGCCTATAGTTATCAGGCTGGCGTTTTCTGGTAGATAAAAGGATGCCGGTCTTGACTTCAACGCTGTCTGTAATCCTTGCAGCGCAAGTTTGTTCCTGAATTCCTTGCTTTCCTTGGCAATACCCTTTTTTCTTTCGTCATCTGTCAGTTCAGGTAGGACAATATCGAGGAGTATTGTCTCAATACCTACATTAGCCATTTGGGCAGCAATGGTTGCGCCCATCACCCCAGCTCCAATGACTCCGCACCTTTTGATGACCCTTTTCATGCCGTCACCTCCATATCTCCGCTGATCACCGGTAACGTGTAACTATGTTTCTCATTGATCGATTGATATCCATACATGTAAAAAATGAATGATCATTCATTTAATATGATTATCACCCGACTGAGGCAAAGTCAAACAAATTTTGAGACCTTTATCCATAGGCAATACTCCTTTCTTGCTATACTGCCCCCTTCTCGAAAAAAGCCTCTATCTCCGCTTTTCTATAGCCGAGTTCCTTCAGGATCTTTCTGGTGCTCTCTCCAAACTCAACTGGCCCCGTCCGTATGGAGCCCGGCGTGGTGCTCAGCTTGATAGGTATGCCAAGGGCTGTACGAGGTATCCCGCTACTATCCTGTATCTCGGTAACCATACCCCTCTCGGTGAAAAGCTTATCATGCAAGGCTTCGGTAATGTTTTGAACCTTCCCCCAACAAACATCCCTGTCCTTCAATACCTCGATCCACTGATCAAGACTCTTCTTTTTGAAGGTTTTTCGGAGGAAATCTAGCAACTCCTCCCTGCGATCCTCATCGTACTGCAGCGGTCCATACTCGGGCACCCCCAGAAGTTCACAGAGATTCATCCAAAATCGGTTTTCCACAGCGCCTATGGAGATATGCCTGCCATCAGCGGTCTCGTACACGTTGTAGCATGCATACCGGTGCGACAGCATGGTGTTTGACCTCGATGGCGCCTGGCCGTGTTTCTGCATAAGGTGCAGCGGTATCGGGAGAAGGCCCAGCATACCGTCAGTCATGGATATATCAATATATTGTCCCTCTCCAGTTTTTTCCCTCGCAACAAGGGCCAAGAGAATGCCGATCGCCGCATTCATCCCTCCCCCTACCAGATCTGCTATCTGTATTCCGGGGATGCATGGAGCCCCCCCCTTCTCCCCTATGAGATCCAGCACGCCTGAGAAGCTGAGGTAATTGACATCATGACCGGCCATATCCCAATATCGACTATACTGGCCATATCCGGTGATAGAACAGTATATGATTTGTGGGTTAACCTTTCTCAAGGTCTCATAATCTATTCCTAGTCTTTTGGTAACACCGGGCCTGAAGCCTTCCATTACGACATCGGTATTGCTCGTCAAGCGAAGGAATATTGCTTTGCCCTCCTCTGTCTTAAGGTTTAAGCTCATATGGTCCTTGTTCCTGTTGACGGGGGATATCAGAAGATCGTCGGCCATAAACCTCTTATCCTCAATCGCTATTACCCTGGCCCCGTGATCCGCGAGGATCATGGAGCAATAGGGGCCTGGCAACATCCTAGATAGATCTATTACCCTGGTTCCCTCTAACGCACCGCTCATACGTGTCCTCCGCAAACATCTCGTTTACATATAGTGTTATTATATCACGCCTTATGCTGGTAAAGGATTTAATCAACTACGATGGCTTCGACGCCTGTTCCGCGTTTACCCGATGAGCTGGGATTTCTCACTGCCTCCCGTTTGCCTGTGTCCAGGTCAGCGATCATGAGGTATGGGGAGATCCCAAGCCTCCGGCCTATTGGGAAGTTCGAGGTGGTACCCTGTGCTGAGAGCGCAACCTTCATATTGTTCTCCTGCACTGGGTGAAAGCTACTCTAAAAATATAGCAAGCCCTGATAGTAAAGGCAACATTTGCTTAGCGTACTTCACGTTGCGCAGAACTCCGTATGCCGAGGCTCATCGTGGCGTGTGAAAGATTGCTTAGCGAAACAAAGAGGGATGTGGTATAAAAAAATTTGTGGGCATAGATTTTGGCCCTGTTGTAAGCAACGAGAGGAAAGGAGGTCCATCAATCTCTTTCGACCCTCAAATAGAGGAAGGCGAGATACGCCGTGAGAAAGGAAAGGCGAGGAAACTCAGGCAATCTGCATGGTGGAAAAGAAAGATCTCCAAGGGGATTTGCCACTATTGTGGTCGATCTGTAGGTCCCCGGGAATTAACCATGGATCATATCGTCCCGCTTACAAGGGGCGGTAAGAGCACCAAGGGGAATCTCGTGCCTGCCTGCAAGGATTGTAACAACAACAAGAAGTACCTCCTGCCGATCGAGTGGGAGGAATACCTGGAG
>CAYPNL010000138.1:0-12102 GCA_964412045.1 uncultured Desulfobacteraceae bacterium | reverse complement strand
CGCTCTACCTCCATGAGCCGGGGCATGCTCACTGAGCCTGGCATGGCCACCTTTCCCACATCGTTTCTCCCTAGATCAACCAGCATGATATGCTCGGCGCGTTCCTTGGGATCTGCCAAGAGTTTCTCTTCGAGATCCCGATCCTCTTCAGGGGTTTTTCCCCGTGGCCTGGTGCCTGCGATGGGACGAAGTTCAATCTTTTTATTGGTCAGACGGGCAAGGATTTCTGGAGAAGACCCAATCAAGCTTGTCTCTCCGAAATTGAGATAAAACATGTAGGGCGATGGATTGATGCTCCTCAAATTCCGGTAAAGGATGAAATCATCGCCCGCCACATCGCCGGAGAACCTTTGGGAGAGAACCACCTGAATCACATCACCCGCAAGGATATGATCCTTTGCCCTGCGGACCGCCTCCTCAAAGTCCTGTCTGCCAAGATTGGACTCAAGGTGAGAGACGGAGCATGCATCGTTCTCTGGGAGAGACGACAGAGGAACCTGTAGTTCACCGATGGTCTCATCGATTTCCTGAGAGGCCAGGTCATAGAGCCGGTTCAAGTTCTCGCCATCACGCACATGGGCAAATGAGACCACCTGAATCCGGTGAGTCAGGTGGTCGAAGATGATCATACGCCCGGACAAGGTAAAGAGAGACTCGGGCATTTCCGTGGGATCAGGAGAAATCCCAGAGATATATTCCCACTTCCTGACTAGGTCATAGTTGACATATCCTACAAATCCTCCTTGAAATGGCGGGAGGCCTTCGATCGGCATTGGTTTGAACCTCTTGATCAAACATCTCAATATAAGCAAAGGGTTCCCCGCATCCTCTACTACCTTCTTGTTGTTTCCTTCTATGATCACCATTTTCTCGCCCATAAAGGCCGCTTTAACGAAGGGCTTGTACCCGATGAAACTGTATCGCCCCCATCTCCTGCCGCCTTCGGCGCTCTCCAGAAGATAGGAAAAGGCCTTATCCTTGATCTTCAGATAGACGGAAACCGGCGTCTCCATATCTGCCAAGAATTCTTGATAGCACGGTATCAGGTTTCCCTGCTCTGCCAGGCGCTTGAACTCGGATAACGAAGGGTTCATGTTCAATTCTCGATCCTGAAATAAAAAAAGGCCGTGAGGTTTGGCGCCCCACGGCCCTTTTTTTGCGTTACCATAGAAATAAAAAAACCGTGGGACCCTTGGGAAGTGGGCTCACGGTTTATGAAGTTACGTACCGATTCCTACGGCGAGCACACCTCCCTTGTGGAGCTGTGCCACCACCAATTCTTTTGCACTGTTATTTCTTTTCCTTGGACCATAATAATGCCTTATAAAGATAGTGAACCACAATGTCAAGAAAAAATGTAAGGATGTAAGGAAAACTGTTAAATGTATCTACAGTTAATTCCTTGACTTGCTGCTGCTTATGACTTACTGTCATGTTCATCCCTGAAAGCCGCTTCTTCGCGGGGAACTTTATAGCTGCTCGCTGGCCTCTAAGGTTTTTCTTCGCTGGGCCGGCCTCGGGTGCTTTCCTTGTCTCTAATTTTTTAGCATTGTTGCAAACTTCTCAATGATTTTGCTACGGACACTACGGTCTACAAGTACCTGACCGTTACCGATGTCTAATACAACAACCTGAAAGAACCCTTGGTCCATATGCAATTGGAAGAGGATTCCTCATATAGCAACCCTATTTTATTGAAGAAGAGAGGCAGGCAGTATGAACAAATCCCAACTGATAGAGATACTGGCAAAGGAAGAAAAGCTCAGTATCACGACAGCTGAAAAGGTGACCAATATTTTCTTTAAGGAGATGGAAACATATCTCATGAGCGGCAGCCGGGTAGAGGTACGAGGATTGGGCAACTTCAAGATCAAACACTATGATAGCTATTACGGAAGAACTCCCAAGACCGGCAAAGTTATTAAGGTTCCGCGCAAAAAAGTTCCTTTTTTTAAGACCGGAAAGGACTTGAAAGAGAGAGTTGATCATATTGAATGAGCATCATGGAGGAAAGGAGAATCAGGAGAATATCTAAGATCTCCATGGTGCATGATGTGAACCGGAAGTCGCTCATGGTAAATGGATTTATGGAATTACAGAGCATGCTCGGATCTGGAGAAAATAAGATAAAAAATAAAAAATTTTTCTTGACAAATGAATTAGATTCATTTAAATAGAATTTAAATCCACAGAGGACTCATGACAAGAAAAATAATAACCAATCAATCCTGGCAGGGCTACTATTTTTATTTTGGGAGGACAGGTCTGCCCATGGATTGAGTAATCATACCTTTTTCTTTTGAAGCCGTGGGCAGTCCAAAGCCCACGGCTTTTTTTATGGGTTGATGGCTGAGCGTTGAGGTTGGATGAATATTGTACTTATCGGATACCGGTGCAGCGGAAAAACATCTGTAGGAGAAATCCTAGCCGAAGAACTGGTAATGGATTTTCTCGATACCGATGCCTTGATCGAGAAGCAGGCCTGCTGTTCTCTTGAGGTGTTAGTCTCTTTAAGGGGCTGGGATGATTTCCGCATGATGGAAAAGGAGCTGGTTTGCGACCTTTCAGAGAGAGACAACCAGGTGATTGCTACAGGGGGCGGGGTTGTCATGGATGAAGGGAATGTGAAAAACCTAAAGAAGAACGCTTGGATAGTCTGGCTCAAGGGCGGGCCGGAAGTCCTCAGGGCAAGGATGAGCTGGGATCAAAGCTCGGGAAGAGGGAGACCATCATTGACCGGGGCTGATCCTTTGGAAGAGATCGAACAGGTTTTAAACATTCGGAATCCTCTTTACGAGCAGGCCAAGGATTTTATGGTGGATACGAGCGGTTTATCCATCCAGGAGGCAGCTGCTTTGATCGTAATCAATCTGCCCACGAAATCCTTCAGGAGATAATTATGGCTGGAAACTCGTTTGGGCAAGTTTTTCGGGTAAACACCTTTGGTGAATCACATGGACATGGCGTGGGCGTGGTCATTGATGGATGCCCACCCCGGATCAGTCTCTCTTCAGAGGACTTTGTGAAGGACATGTTGCGACGAAGACCGGGAACAGGTTTCCCTGTCACCCCACGGAGCGAGGAGGATCGCGTGGAGATCCTCTCCGGTGTGTTCGAAGACCTCACCACAGGGGCTCCCATTGCCCTTTTCATAAGAAACCGGGATGTCGACAGCAGGCCGTATGAGATCCTGCGCCGGCTTTTTCGACCGGGCCACGGCGATTACACCTATTTTAAGAAGTACGGCCATTATGATTTCAGGGGAGGGGGAAGGTATTCCGCACGAGAGACCGCAGCCAGGGTTGCTGGCGGGGTGGTGGCCGGCAAGGTGCTGGAACCTCTGGGAGTAACAGTCACGGCGTACACACTTGAGTTGGGCGGCATCAGGGCAGGGTTCATCGACCTGGACCTTATTGATAAAAGCCCTTTGTACTGTCCGGATCCGATTTGCTCGCAGAGGATGGAAGAGGCCGTTTCCAATGCCGGAAAAGAGGGAGATTCCCTCGGAGGCATTGCAGAGATCCGAGTGACCGGGTGCCCGGCAGGACTCGGTGAACCTGTTTTTGACAAATTAGATGCCGATCTGGCAAAGGCGGTCATGTCGCTCGGTACGGTGAGGGGCGTTGAGATAGGGGCAGGCTTTGAGGCAGCCAGGCTCAAGGGCTCTGAGAATAACGACCCCCTTACCCCTAATGGATTTGTCACCAACCGGGCCGGGGGGATTCTCGGTGGCATCTCCAATGGTGATGAGATCCTCGTGAGAGCTGCCATAAAGCCGATTCCCTCTATCGGTCAGGAACAAGATACAGTTGACCGGGAAGGATATCCGGCCAGGATGAGCTTAACCGGCAGGCACGACACCGCAGCTATTCCCCGTATTATTCCCGTGCTTGAGGCAATGGTCAAGATCGTGCTGGCAGATCATTATTTGAGGTCAAAAATTATTACATAAGGCATTCATAAAGGAGGAGAAACGATGTTAGGGAAAGCGATTCGAATGGAAAGGATTATGGACCGTACGACAAAAAAGATGGTGTTGGTGCCCCTGATCCATGGAGTGGGCATGGGCCCCATAGAGGGGATCAAGGACATTATGAATACCGTGGATGTGGTCTCGCTTGGCGGCGCCAACGCAGTTATTCTCCATAAAGGGATTGTTGCAGGAGGCCATCGGCGCAGAGGAACGGACATCGGCCTGATCATCCACCTGACCGCCACCCTGGAGAATGGAAAACAGGCGCTCGTCACGAGCGTCGAAGAAGCCGTCACTATGGGAGCAGATGCGGTATCGGTCAGGATCGGTGTGGGTGGACCTGATGAAGAGGCCATGTTGAAGCTGCTGGGTGATGTCTCCAGGGACGCATCCAGATGGGGCATGCCGCTCTTTGCCTTCATGGACCCGGGTAGTGTAAGGGACGGGAAAAACCAAGTACAAAACCTCATGCGGGCCACTAGAATCGGGGCTGAACTAGGCGCTGATCTGGTGCGGATACCATACAGCGGCTCAGTGGATAGCTTCAAGGACGTGGTCTCTGTTTGCCCTGTGCCCTTAGTGGCCATTAGCGGAGAAAAAAAGGCCAGGGAGAAAGAGTTTCTTGAGATAGTTTATGCCGTGATGGAGGCCGGAGCAAGCGGTATTTCTGCAGGAAGGAACATCTTTCAGTACAAAAAGCCGGGCAACATGATCAAGGCCATTAGCCAGATCGTCCACAGAGGTTCTTCCGTGTCGAAGGCGTTAGAGTCCTTGAAAGAAAAACCCATAGAAAGCTCCATCTTCGCCAAAACCCCGATCTGGTAACCCGCAATGGTTGGATGGATTATGGTGTAACCATCGATGAGCAGGTGTAACTCAATGGATAATATCAGCAAGATCTATTGGTATGGTTTTTCTTTTTATTGCAGGGCAGGTCCGCCTATCGGCTGAAGAAATCTGAGAAACAGGGCCGTGGGCGGATTGATTCACTGCGGCCTTTTTTTGATCTCTCGGGAGTCATGGGGATGCAAAAGGGTATCCTGTTGGCGACTGAAAAATGTTTCCTGAAGCCATCAAGCCCCGTGAGATTTCAAACAATGATACAGGGATGAAGGGATACGACAATGAAAAATCTTAAACTTGCGTCATTCAAGGGTGATGACCACACGCGGACTATTATTACCGTGGGAAATGTGAAGATCGGTGAAGATCTTGCGGTGATTGCTGGTCCCTGCAGCGTGGAGAGCGAGGAGCAAACAATAGAAACGGCCTGGAAGGTAAAGGAGGCGGGAGCCAATATACTCAGGGGCGGTGCATTCAAGCCGAGGACCTCGCCCTATGATTTTCAGGGGCTTGGGCTCAAGGGCCTCAAGATACTTGAAAAGGCTCGGAGAGAGACAGGCCTTCCGGTAGTTACCGAGGTCCTTGATCCCCGGGACGTCTCCTGGGTGTGCGAGTACGCAGACGTTCTACAGATCGGCACCAGAAACATGCAGAACTTCTCTCTCCTGAAAGAGGCTGGAAAGGCCGGCAAACCCGTGCTGCTCAAAAGAGGGATGTCTTCTAACCTTATGGAATGGCTGAATTGTGCGGAATACATCCTTGCAGAGGGAAATCCCAACGTCATTCTCTGTGAGAGGGGGATACGAACCTTTGAGACCTACACCAGAAACACGTTGGACCTCAGCATTGTGCCATCGGTGAGGGAGATATCCCGCCTTCCCATCATTGTTGATCCATCTCACGGAACAGGGAGGCTAAGCCTTGTCGAACCTATGAGCCTTGCTGCTATTGCGGCAGGCGCGGACGGGGTTATGATTGAGGTGCACCGCAATCCTTGTGAGGCCCTTTCCGATAAGGATCAAGCCCTGTCGACAGTTCTGTTTGCAGACCTGGTGAAGAAGTTACAACTACTTCGCTCCCAACTAAACGAAATGAACGGGGCTAAGTACCACATATCACAGGAGGAGGCATTGTGAAGATCCTTGAGATTCACGGGAGCACAGGTAATGCAACCATAGTGATCGGCGAGAGCTTTCAAAATCTCACGAAGTACATCCCATCCGAAAAAGCGGCGATCATTACGGATAAAAACGTCAGGCGCCTTTATTCGGACGATTTTCCTCATTATAAGGTTATAGAGATCGGTACAGGGGAGGGTATAAAAAATCTTGATACGGTTCGGATGATCTATGAAAAACTGGTTGAGATCGAGGCGGACCGCTCCTGTTTCATCGTGGGGATCGGCGGGGGTATCGTCTGCGATATTACCGGGTTTGTTGCCTCAACCTTTCTGCGAGGTGTGAGATTCGGGTTTGTTCCTACAACGCTCCTCTCCCAGGTGGATGCTGGTGTGGGGGGAAAGAACGGGGTGAATTTCAGCGGGTACAAGAACATGGTGGGCGTTTTCCATCAGCCTGAATGTGTTCTCTGCGACATGAACCTTTTGAGGAGCCTCTCTGAGAGAGAAATAAGCTCCGGTCTCGCGGAGATAGTAAAACATGCGGCCATTGCAGACCCTGATCTGTTCACCTATCTGGAGGAACACTATAGGAAAGCGCTTGCACTTGAGACAGAGGTAGTAGAGAGGTTTGTCTACGATTCGCTGCTCATAAAGTCATCAATTGTGAACAGGGATGAAAAGGAAACGGGAGAGCGCAGAAAGCTCAATTTCGGCCATACCTTCGGACATGCCATTGAAAAGAGCACAGGGCTTTCCCACGGAGAGGCAGTCAGCGTAGGTATGGTGATTGCTTCAGCGCTTTCTGCTCAAAGGGGCCTCCTGCCGGAGAAAGACAAACAGAGGATTGTGGGGCTGCTCGAGAACCTGATGCTTCCGACCGGAGTTCGCGTTGAAAGGAAAGCGCTTCTCGATGCTATTAGGAGGGATAAAAAGAGGAAGGGGGAGGGAATATTTTTCGTATTGCTCCATGGCATAGGCAATGCAGTTGTGGTAGAAATACCCATGAAAGAACTGGAGGCTGTGGTACATCAAATAAGTGATTAATTGATCTCTGCAGTCCTCTGTCAAATGTATTGAATAACGGGAAATAAAGAGGTGAACAGATGAATTTGATAGAGGTCAGGAATAACATCGATCGTATTGATTCCAACATCCGAGTACTCTTAACCGAGAGGATGGAGCTGGCCCTTATGGCCAGGAAGTTTAAATCCCAGATTGAAGACAGAGATAGGGAGAAAGAGATCCTTGATAGGATCAGAACGAATAGAACAGGGCTGATTCATGCTCCGTTCATAGAGAAGATCTATACAAAGATCATCAAGGAAAGCAAAACCCTCCAAAAGATGGATTACGAACTTATTGCATTTCAAGGTGAGCACGGCGCTTATGGCGAGGTGGCCTCAAGGGAGTGGAGGAGCGATCTCATTCCTGTACCGTGCGCTGAATTTACTGAAGTATTTGAGGGAGTTGAATCCGGTATCTGCGATTACGGGATTGTTCCAGTGGAAAACACACTGGGTGGGTCTGTCGAGCAGGTGAACCGGCTTCTCATCACTACGACCCTCCATGTGGTAGGTGCTGTGGAGCTTCCCATACGCCTCTGTCTCCTCGCACTCCCCGGCACCGACTACCGGGAGATCCGGACCGTGTACTCGCACCCTCAGGCCATTGCGCAATCCCGAGAGTTTCTGTCAAGGAATAAACTCGAGCCCATCCCTTATTACAATACCGCGGGTGCTGCAAAAATGTTGGCAGAAACGAGGCCAAAGAGATCCGCCGCAATTGCCGGGAAGCTTTCAGCTGAGCTTTATAACCTTGAGATCGTAAAAGAGGGCATAGAAGATTTGGAGAGAAACATAACCCGCTTCCTCGTGCTCTCCAAGGAGGAGAACAAGGAAGAGGGGGAGAAATGCTCCATAACGTTCTTCACAGAGCACAAGACAGGCACCCTTTTCAGGGTTCTTGAGGTGTTTGCGAGAGAGAATATCAATCTGACAAGGATAGAGTCGATTCCGAATGAGCCGGGCAACTATGCGTTTTTCCTCGATTTTATAGGCTCGTCCAAGGAGGATAAGGTTCTTAAGGCCCTCGAAAACGTACGAGAGATGACCACGAGCTTTACGCTGATGGGGTCTTACAAGGAGAGGAAGGGAGTATGAGGATAGTAATTCTGGGCGCCGGCCATATGGGCGCCTGGTTTGTAGAAGAATTCTGTCTTGAACATGAGGTGGCGGTATACGATACGGACAGGAGAAAACTCACATACCTTTTTCATGCAAAACGGTTGCTTGAGCTTCATGAGGTGGAAGCCTTCAAGCCCCAGCTTGTTATTAATGCGGTAAACCTTATGTATACTCGGAAGGCATTCGAAGACCTCCTTCCCGATCTCCCGGAAGACTGTCTCCTTTCAGACATTGCATCGGTAAAAACCGGGTTCTACGATTTATACAAGGGAATGGGAAAGAAATTTGTCTCCACCCACCCCATGTTCGGCCCCACCTTCGCCGATCTAAGGGACCTTCGTGATGAGCATACTATCATTATCAAGGAATCCGATGAGCAGGGAAAAGCATTCTTCCGGAGTTTCTATAATAAGCTTCATCTCAAGATCCATGAATACACCTTTGAAGAGCATGACAAGGCCATGGCCTATTGCCTTTCCATCCCCTATGCCTCCTCGATGGTGTTTGCTGCCTGCATGAAAAAACAGGAGGCCCCTGGTACTACATTCAGAAAGCACCTGAATATTGCGAAGGGACTCCTTTCTGAAGACAATCACCTGCTGGCTGAGATCATGTTTAATCCTTATACAGTTAAGCAGATCGAGGAGATAAATTCCCTACTTGTGTACTTGACTCATATTATAAGGGGCAGGGACTACGAAGAAATGCAGAGGTTTCTCAATAAGTTGAGAAATAACATTAAGTAAATAGTAAGCGTTCACCGTTGGCAGTTCA
Source organism: uncultured Desulfobacteraceae bacterium (assembly GCA_964412045.1). Classification (GTDB taxonomy): domain Bacteria; phylum Desulfobacterota; class DSM-4660; order Desulfatiglandales; family B25-G16; genus B25-G16. The sequence goes on along the minus strand of CAYPNL010000138.1, from coordinate 3,209 downwards.
CCGTTCACTGATAAGCCAACAGTGGCAGTGAATCGGTTGAATAGATATATCAATCAACAGGCCAAACAATGGATTGCTCCAGGGGTATATCTCCCCTTTCGGACAACGGACAATGGTGAACCGTGAACGGTTACAGTAAATATAACCGAGGTTAGAGAGCTTCCTCAAACAGTCAATCTTCAATCTAAAATCGTCAATATAATTATGTTCTGCATTCCAATTATAGCCAGAAATACGGAGGAGGCCCTTAAAAAGATAGCCAGTGCCAATACCATGGCTGATATGTTTGAGATACGGCTGGATTTTATGGAAAGCTTCAATCTGCAGAAGATCATCAAGACCACATCAAAACCGTTACTTGTGACCTACCGATCTGTGAAGGAAGGTGGTAAAGGCAATTCAGATCCCGAGACCCATGCAGATTATATATTCACTGCCATTCAAGAAGGAGCGAACCTTGTGGATATGGAATTGAGTCTGCCTCTAAAATGGCGGAAAAAGATTCTTGATGCTCGAGGAAAATCAGTCATTGTCATCTCCAAGCACATTAGTGAGGGTACCCCTTCACGGGGTGAATTGGGAAAGATCTTCAGGGAATGTACAACGGCAGAAGCCGATATTGTCAAGATCGTCACCAGGGCACAAGCATGGGAAGATAATCTTCGGGTGCTCGAACTTGTACCCAAGGCACATGATCAAGGAATCAAGATTATTGCCTTCTGTATGGGTCACATGGGTCGAATCAGCCGAATCTTTTCTCACTTGATGGGCAGCTATTTGACATTTGTCTCCCTTGAAGGCGGACAGGAATCAGCTGCAGGGCAGATCCCAGTGATTGAAATGAAGAGGATACTGAAATATTTTTCACCATGATCATTGATCAACGCACAGACCTTTACGGTGTTTTAGGCTTCCCATTAAGCCAAACTCTTAGTCCGATCATGCATAACACTGCTTTTGGAGTGACTGGGGTTAATGCAATCTATATGGCCTTTGAAACCAGAGATATTGAAGGGTGTCTCAAGGGGGTGAGAACCCTTGGCATAAAGGGGATGAGTGTCACTCTACCTCATAAATCTTCAGTGATACCCTTACTTGATGAGGTGGATGACCTGGCGAAAAAGATAGGAGCTGTCAATACTATTGTCAATAAAGGTGGTCACCTGGTAGGTTATAATACCGACGCCATAGGTGCTCTTAAAGCCTTAGAGGAGAAGATCGAACTTTCTGAAAAAACCTGCCTCATAATAGGGGCTGGTGGTGCAGCTCGGGCTATCGGATTTATTTTAAAAGAACATGATGTGGGGCTAAAAGTAGCTAACCGCTCCACCGAGAGAGGAAGAGCGCTTGCCTCTTCCCTGGGCTGCCCATTTATCCAAATGGATCAGCTTGAAAATATTGGAGCAGACCTTTTGATACATACCACGCCGGTAGGAATGACCCCACATAATTATCAGTGTGTAGTCCCGGAACACATGCTGAAAAAAGAAATGGTGGTAATGGACATCATCTATAACCCCATTGAGACCAGGCTTCTAACTATGGCAAGGAACAGAGGCTGCCTGACAATCAATGGACTTGGCATGTTTATCCATCAGGGCGCAGAGCAATTCAGGTTGTGGACAGGTATTGATCCACCTATCAACGCCATGAAACAGGCAGTGAAAGAGGCACTCACAAAGTGAAGGAGATTCAACATAGACAGTCTATTGATGCGTCCATCAGGATACCGGGCTCCAAAAGCATCACCCACCGAGCACTCATCGCGACAAGCCTGGCAAACGGAGAGAGCCTTCTTAAGGGTTTTCTCACCTCCAAAGATACTCTTTATACAGTCAATGCCCTCAGGGAACTGGGAGTACAGATATGCATTGAGGGAGAGAATGCAACGGTTTCCGGATTGAGAGGTAACTTTCTATCTGCCACAGACAAAAAAGAAATTTTTTTGGGCAATTCAGGGACCTCATATCGTCTTCTTCTTTCCGTCGTTGCCCTTGCTCAGGGTGAATATATCCTTAGTGGTACCCCTCGCATGCACGAAAGACCTATCGAGGATTTGGTTAAGGCATTAAAAAAATTAGGGGTAGAGGTATCATATATTGCGAGGAACAACTTTCCGCCGTTGTTTATTAAGGCAAAGGGAATTCACGGAGGGAAAGTGCAGATGTTTGGGAGTAAAAGCAGTCAATATGCCTCTTCACTTCTTTTAGCCGGACCTTATGCTAAAAAAGATTTGGAAATTGAGCTAACCGGAAGATTGGTTTCCCAACCTTATGTGGATATTACTCTTGATGTAATGGAGAGGTTTGGGATTTCTGTTATTCGTGAAGGATACCGTTATTTTAAAATCCCGTCTAGCCAAGGATATAGATCTTGCCAGTTTGCTATTGAGGGGGATGTCTCAAGTGCTTGCTATTTTTGGGCCGCTGCAGCTGTGACTGGGGGAAGCGTAACTACGTCAAACATTCACCCCCACACTACTCATCAGGGAGATATCGGCTTTCTTTGCTTGCTTGAGGAAATGGGCTGTGGTGTTGAGAAAGGAATAGACCATGTGGTCGTTCACGGCAGGTCACTCTCTGGAATAGATGTGGATATGGGTTTGATGCCCGACCTCGTCCCCACATTGGCTGCGGTTGCCCTTTTTGCCAATGGGAAGACCATTATCCGAAATATACCTCACCTTTGGCACAAGGAGAGCAATCGTCTACGCAGTATAGGCGTTGAATGGGAGCGCCTGGGCGCCCGGGTAGAGATTCTGTCGGATGGACTAATTGTTCATCCAGGGAGCATTCTTTCAGGAACAGTTGTGGATCCTCATGACGATCATCGCATAGCCATGAGTCTGGCAGTGGTGGGACTAAGGGTACCAGGAATAAAAATCATCGAAGAAAGTTGTGTCAATAAATCGTTTCCTGAGTTCTGGGAGTTATGGGATGGCCTCTAGGCGAGAAATAATATGAATCATTCTTATAAATAAAGGCTATCGCATTAATATAATGGTATTTCCGCTTCCCAGAAGCTTATAAATTTTTCTATTTTTGCGCAATTAAAAAAAATCTAAAAAACTTGACAATTAATTTATTGGTACCGTTCAAAAGTGTTTACATGGTGACATTTTAACAGCCGAGATTTCGATATTAAAGTAGCCTTTGATGCCTAATTTTTCTTTCCAATATTGTTCCCACTTCTTGCGGGAGTACTGTCTG
>CAYPNL010000137.1:0-13550 GCA_964412045.1 uncultured Desulfobacteraceae bacterium | reverse complement strand
TCCACCTTCCTCTGTTCTGGACAGAGGAGTTCGCACGGTATTGCTTGGTATGGTCTTCCTTGCTAGGGGCCGGGGTTGCCCTGAAAAGGGGCGAACATATCGCTGTAACTTTTTTGACAGATATGTTTCCTAAAGGAATCAGGGTGGAGACGTCTCTGTTGGTGCAGATTTTTATTGCCTCCTTTCTCGGGGTGATATTTTGGGGAGGTTTCTGCCTGGTCATACTAACGCGTCATCAATTGAGTCCTGCCATGCGCATTCCCATGTCATGGCCGTATATGGCTATCCCCATTGGTTCACTGATCATGTTAGTCCATGAAGTCACCTTTATTTGCCTGCGATTAAAGGAGATGATGGCAAGCAGTAGTCATAAGCCGGCTCATTGAAGGGTAGACCAGATGCTCATCTTGACGTTGCTCATCTCTTTTGCGTTTTTTCTCTTCATAGGGGTCCCTGTTGCCTTTGTTTTGGGGTTAACTCCCTTTATAGCTTTTTTTTCAGAAGGTGAAATCCCTCACATGTTGGCTGCCCAACGCATATTCACCGGAATGGATAATCCGGTGCTGATGGCGGTTCCATTCTTTATTCTCGCCGGCAATATCATGAGCGCTGGGGGTATGACCCAGAGACTGGTGGCCTTCTGCAATATCCTGGTAGGGTCGTTTCGAGGCGGATTAGCCTACATCAATGTGGTCATCAGCATGATTTTTGCAGGGATCAGCGGTGCTGCCGTAGCAGATACCAGTGCTATTGGGTCGATCCTCATCCCAGCTATGAAGAAACAGGGATATGATGCTGATTTCTCAGCTGCGGTTACAGCGACATCTTCCACCATTGGGCCCATCGTGCCTCCCTCGATACCCTTTATTATTTATGGGGTTCTGGGAGAGGTTTCGATTGCCTCCCTTTTTCTGGCCGGCTTTATCCCAGGGGCATTGTTAGCGCTCTCCCAAATGGGTGTGGTCGCCTTTTACGCTCGCAAAAGAAATTATCCCAAGGGAACCCTGATATCAGCCCGTGATGCCTTAAAGGCGACCTTTGATGCAGTACTGGTTCTTATGATGCCCATTATCATACTGGGAGGGATCTTAACCGGTATCGTTACTCCTACCGAAAGTGCTTGTGTAGCCGCATTTTATGCCCTTATCATCAGCCTCTTCGTGTATCGTGATATCAGGCTTGAGGATCTGCCAAAGATAATAATAAATACCGCGGTAACAAGCTCGCTGGTTATGCTGGTCATCGGAACCGCGAGTATTTTCTCATGGCTTCTGGCCAGTCAAGAGATTCCCCAATATATAACCGAGGCGGTTACTGATATTACCGGTAACCGCATCGCCATTCTGCTCCTTGTAAATATCGTCTTGCTCATGGTGGGGACATTCATGGAAACCACCGCTTCCCTGATAATTCTGACCCCGGTCTTGCTTCCTCTCATGAATGAGATAGGGGTAGATCCCCTCCATTTTGGGGTTATCATTGTGCTGAATCTGGTGATCGGACTCACTACCCCTCCTGTCGGAGTATGCCTTTTCATCGCCTGCGCCATCGGAGAAGTAAAACTCGAGCGAATTACCAGGGCAATACTCCCTTTTCTCTTGGCCTCCATCATGGTTCTTCTCATTGTAACCTATTGGGAGTCCTTGGTTATGCTCATTCCTAAGTTATTCGGCTATCAACCCATCTCCTTTTCAGGTTAAGGCGCAGCTTGCCTCTTTGCTCCAAAAAAATGACTAGTGGGATATCCTGATCTTGTAACAATGTAGCCCTTAGAAACGACCTGATGAAGGGGCATGGAGGTGTCTTTTTTCCCATCATACCCTAATAAAGACGAGTCGGGAGGCCGCTTCAAACGAGCGCACACCGACAAAGACCCAAGAAGAAAAGGACCAGGTGTTTGTGCGCATGTTTTGAAGCGGCACGCTGATGCCCCCTATTCAAGGGTATGATGAGAAAAAAGACACCCCCATGCCCATAGGTCTCGCCCCGGCTCACGTATGTGGCCATACGCAATGGGCGGTCGTTGTTTTCAAAAACCTGAATTGTTACCCGATTTTTTTTCTGCAATTGTAACTGCCTTCAGTCTTCGGTCTATACACCTGAGTAGTTACCTGCAATTCGAAGCTTCGCCACATGTGTGTTGCTAACACCTCTGTAGCTTAAGACAAAGCGTCATGAGATCTCCGAGTCCATTGTGCCCTATCTACCGTGCCCATGTGGAAAGCATCATCCACAAACCTAGGATGATAAAGAGTGCTCCTGCACCGGATTTGATATAATTCGCAGGAACAACTCTACTCACCGCAGCCCCGAAAATGACGGCTATAAGCGAGGTGAGCGCAAGCGCGGCGGCAGCCCCGATAAAAACGGCAAGCCGTGATTTGCCATCAGCGGCGAAGGCAAAGGTTGCCAGCTGGGTCTTGTCGCCTAATTCGGCGAGAAATATCGTGCCGAAGGTGGTAAGCAGTATCTTGAGATCCATTGGTAAGCCCTCCGTGTTAATCAATGCTCAAGCTCTCTGATTTGGCTGCTGTTCGTTTTCGTTCATTCGAACGAAAGATTCAATCAGGTTGAACCTCTCGTTAACGAGTCTCTGCAGTTCTCCGCGCCCTTCATCGTCTCGATGAGAAAACCTGCCCATCATTCTGGTGAATTCCCCGATAGGCTTGGGATTATCTACGTGGTAGGTGAACCTGAACCGCGAATACTCTGCCTCCCATAACGGCCGATCATGTTACGTGCGAGCATATACTATCTACGGCTACATGACCTTGCTCCCTGAGCAGCCAGGTAGTGCCCAGGAACACGATCCACAGCAGACCATATTCACATGTCTGCACTACCCATATGGACGGGCTCAAGAAGAAGTATCTCATCACTACTTCATAGCAAATGGCGACGGTGATAAATGCCATTGTCACCCCAGCCAGAAACGCCATTGCATCTATCAGCCTGTCAAAAAATAGCCAGAATCCCTTCATGAGCTCTATCCTCTTATCCAATAGCAAGGCATCTGAAACTCATCGATCTCTTCCAGTGGAGGAGCCTTGCTACGACCCTTTTTCAAATCTCATTGCTGCTGCACCTGAGGAATGATGGTGCCTCCTGACGGAAAAACTGCGACATCGGCACTGGGCATTCTTTCAGAGGCCCGATCAATGGCATCTGGAAGATTGCTGGAATATAAAAATTTCATCATAGTAACCTGATCAGGTGTGAGACCCTCAGTGACATGGAAAATGGTAAATTTCTCTGCCTTCTCTTTATAATAGACCACCTGCATAATGTAGGAAATCCCAAAGGATTTCAGATGATCGGGAATTGCTCCATTGATCAGCCGACGGTGAAAATCAGTGGCGCTTTCCAGACTTCCCATTTCCCGTATCAACGGCATGATAGGTCCTGCCTCTTTTTGTGGGGCAACCCATATAATTGTTCCTCCTGATCGTGTGCAGAAAGCGGCCATATCCAAGGCCTTTGAGGCCTGAACCCCCACTTCAAGTGGAAATGCGGAAGCGATCGTTACATCTGCCAGTTTCGGCAAACGGACCAGATAGAGCGACTCCGCATACCGTGCAGCCTCCCTCTGTTCTTCAACCGGATCTCCAGCAAAGGCCCGGATTATTTCCTGTCTCTCATTGATAATGAGATCAAGTTTAAAAGACATGCTGGATAACCTCCCAGCATCGACAAGATCCTCCCAGAAAAAGTTTCCATCCAGCACGTCGACCTTGCTGTTTCGATGCCGCATCCAGGTAAAGTGGTGGTCTGCGACGCTTTGATACGAGCAAACACCGGGCATAAGGATCTTGTATCCCCCACCGTACCCGGCAACGGGATGGGGTATACATTCTCCTACGCCTATAACAAGATCAGCCGATGCAACATGATCGTTTATCTCAACGATCGTTCCTCTCTGGGTCCTCCCTATAATAACGTTCGAGGAAGCGTGAGGGTCGTGACAGGAGAGGCGACCATCCAAGCGTGAGAAAGCCTGTTCTCCCACCTTGAATTTCAGGTGTTCCAGTGAAAGGATAGGGTGAGTTCCTATAGCACAAACGGCTTTGATGCGGCTATCAGGAATCCCTGCCTTGTTGAGCCTATTCATAATCTCGGGAAGGACGAGGTCTGCAGGAGTAGGTCGCTGAAGATCATCAAAGAGAAGAACTACCCCCATACCCGGGCGAGCCAGTTGTTCTATCTTCGGTGAGCCTACGGGATTATCCAATGCACGCCGCACCTCCATCAGTGGGTCCGGAGCACTGGGGGCCTGTGGTTTATCCTGGCCGGAAATCAGGTTCCAACCCGGGGGAATAGAAAATGGTATCCTTCTGCCTTCGTAATTGACATAGATTTCCATAGGTATTGCCTTCCATAAGAGAAACAATAGTGACTCTTGAAAAAAAAATTCTACCATACATGGGTTGGGGTGACAAGACCACCCCCCCGGCATGATTGTTCGCGTTGCTTTACAAGAACAAGAGAGCATGGTATGAGGATCAGCATTATCGTTGTGGGGATACAGGGATTTGCAGGAGGCATTGGGAGGCAGCGAGGTGGATTTTTCACTGTGTGATCGGATCATAGAGAATATATCACGGGTTATCGTAGGGAAGCAGCATGCACTCGAGTTTCTGCTGGTCACCCTTCTTGCGGACGGGCATGCGCTCATCGAGGATGTTCCCGGGCTTGGGAAGACCTTAATGGCCAAATCCCTGGCCAAGACCATTGGAGGGACCTTTAAGAGGGTACAATTTACCCCGGATCTGCTGCCAGCGGATATCACCGGGTTTAACATCTATGATCAGCAATCCGGCCGTTTCACCTACCAATCAGGGCCGGTGATAACCAATATTCTGCTTGCCGATGAGATCAACCGCACCATACCGCGCACCCAGTCCAGCCTGCTCGAGAGCATGGAGGAACGACAGGTGACCGTGGATGGCCAAACCCATGTCCTGCCCCATCCCTTCTTTGTCATGGCTACCCAGAATCCAATTGAGCTGGAGGGGACCTTTCCTTTACCCGAGGCACAGCTTGACAGGTTTCTGCTGAAACTACGGCTGGGGTATCCTGAGAAGGAGGAGGAGATCTCAATATTGGAACGCTTTCGGGAGGAAGATCCTCTCGGGCGCCTCGAGGCCGTTGCGAGTCCTGAGCAGATCACCCTGCTGCAAGGCGCACGAAAGAAGATCAAAATCTCCCTTCCGGTGCGGGAATACATTGCGGATATCGTAAGAGCCACTCGCGCGAACAAGTCCCTACGTTTCGGGGCGAGCCCACGGGGTTCCCTGGGGTTGATGCGCGCAGGCCAGTCCCTGGCTGCACTGCGGGGGAGAGACTTTGTGTTGCCGGACGATATCAAGCACCTGGCAGTGCCTGTACTCGCCCACCGATTGATCTTGACCGATGAAGAACGGTTGCGGGGAGGAACAGCCGAGCATCATCTCAGCGAGATAATAGGGCAGATGCCCGTACCTGCACCCACCGAATAGAAGAATTGCCATGGAAGCTCCGGAAAACAGACTTCCCTCCATCTTCATTGTACCGTTGATGCAGTTTCTGGTGGGGCTCTGTCTCTTTATTGCGCTGCTGAACGGCCAACGGGATCTGACCGTGTTGGCCCTGCTCGTTTTAGGGATCATGGTCGGGGCAAGGCTGTGGAGCAGGCTCGGCCTTTCCGGGATTCGGTACTCCGCGATAATGGATAACCATAAGCTTTTCCCTGACGAATCCCTTGCCCTTCAGGTGAACGTTGAGAACGCCAAGTTTCTGCCCGTGTGGCTCCAGATGAGCGTGCCGGTAAAAGGGGCGCTTGAACCATTCTCCGGGCAGAGCAGCCTTACCGGAGAGTGCGGGCTGCTCTGGTACCAGAAAGCGCATTTCAACTGGGGGCTCCTTGCCCAGCGCAGAGGGATATATCGCGTTGGTCCAGCCAACATGAAGGTGGGCGATCTGTTCGGCTTTTTCACCAAGGAGAAGAGTACAGGGGCTGAGATGCAGGTCATCGTGTACCCCAGGCTGGTGCCGCTCAAGCCTTTTTCACTCCCGAGGCGGGACTTCTTTGGCGCACCAGGTGCCAAGAGCCCGGTACAGGACCCCATCTACATACTCGGCACCAGGGATTACCAGCACTGGCGGCCTGCCCGGCACATTCACTGGAAGGCGAGCGCGCGCCACAATCGGCTCCAGGAAAAGGTCTTTGAGCCCTCGGAGCAGGAAAAGATATTGCTGGCAGTTGAGGTGAGCCAATTCGAGAGAAAACAGGCATCAGAGAACTTCGAGCGCACCCTTGAGGCGGTGGGTTCCTTGGCCGTTCAATCCTATCAGAGGGGCTATGCCTTGGGGCTTGTAACCAACGGTGTGGTGGAGGGAGGCCCGTCTATCCTGCCGATGGGAAGAAGCCCGCACCAGGTGCCCTCTATCCTGGAGATCCTCGCGCGGCTTAAGATGAGGGCTGAAGAGAGCCTTGCGGACATACTGTACCAAGCTCTGGAATTGTCCTGGGGTGTGAGCTGTGTTCAGTTTTCCTACGAGCAGGACGGGGGAACAGCGGCGAGTGCACAGTACTTTCGGAACAAAAGGGTACCCACGATATTCGTGGTGTGCTCCTCTCACGGCCCACGGGAGGAACATCGGCATACGCTTCGGGGGGCGGTGTATTTGCTGGATCAGATCCGCATCGAGGGGGCCCAGAAACCATGAAGAAGGATCGAGGAATACTCCTGTTTCTGGCACACGGCTGCATGGAGCTCTCATGGCTCTATGCCTGGGCAAGCTTTTTGATGACCTCCATCGTGCATCAACCCTTCCCCCTGCCCGAGGCAATCGGCGCCTATCTTCTGGCGGCGGCGCTTACCCTGGTAGTCCGGGGAATGGGTCTGAGGGTGATCTCGGTATTGGGGCTCCAGGCCCTGGGGTTATTGCTTACAGCTTCCAGGATTGTATACAGCATGAACTATCAAGCATATCCCTATCTTGGCAAAGGGTGGCTCATTGAATTTTTAGGCACAACGAGAGATCCACTGGAGTGGTTTACACTCGTGATCATCCTGATCTTTGCGCTTCTTTTTTGGCTGGGAGGGGTGACCTTGGCTAGAAGGTCATCAGCCTATCTCACCATATGCAGTCGTTTCGATCTTGGGGTGGCGGCCTTTTTTTGCCTTTTGATGGTAAAACTCCTGTTGTTCGTGAAAGGAGGGATCGAGGTAAAGGATCCCGCGCCGGAACTCCTGCTCTTCCCCTTTTTTATCTTCAGCCTTTTGGCCATCGGCCTGGCAAGAAGCAGAGGTAGCGCGCGGAGGGATTTCCTCGCGGGCTATAAGGGGATTGGCGTTCTCGCGAGCTTCACCATGGTAGTGCTTGCCTTTGGGGCAGGCCTGGTGTTGCTTTTCATGCCCTACCTGATTGCTGCTGCTGAGGCAGGCTATGGGGTATTGAGGTCAGCAGCCGGGCCGTTGAGTCCTATCCTGGTGCAGGTGTTGCGGTTTCTGTTCTTTAGAGCTCGCATGCGGCAAGAGCCGTCCTCTTCCTCACCAGCAGGCCATGAGGCGGATTTCGTCTCTTCTGGTGAAAGCAGCTGGTGGAGCGAGCTGGTGGAGAGGATTTTGGAATGGGGCTTTCTCGGTCTAGGGATGGTGTTGGGGCTCATTCTCTGCGCCCTTGGTGCGTGGTATCTGCTGAGGTGGCTGTTCTCGAGGACATCGAAGCAAGAGAGAGAATCCATTCATTGGCGCCTGTTGGTAGTATGGGCTCAAAGGCTATGGGCGTCCGTGGCCATTGGTTTAAAAAGGGCGGTGCAGCGGTTGAAGAGATACCGTAATGCGGTACAGCTCTACAGCGCGTTTTTAAAGTGGGGGCGCCGCAGCGGCCTGCCGCACCTTTTGAGCGAGACCCCTGCCGAGTATGGTTCACGCCTGGGTAAGCGGTTCCCGCGTCTCACTGGGGAGATAGAAGAGATAATCGAGGCCTTCAACCTGGTGGTGTACGGGGAGGTAGCGCTCGATGCCAAGCAAATGACCCGTGCCAAGCTTTCCTGGAGAGAAATGCGAAGCCCCCGGTATTGGCCTTCCAGACTGAAGTCCTGGTTTCTCCAGGCAGGCAGTTGATCCCCAATCTTTTGCGTGGAATTCCGGATAAGATGAAATCGGTGACGACAATTCGAGACAGAACGTTTTCTGGTACGATGATATCGGCAGGCAGAGGCAGATCCATAACGCCTGGCCCCCATGAAATACGAGGTATATTCGGCGCTATCTCGGGTCGCTACGCCTTGATGAATACAATGATGAGTTTAGGACGAGACCGGTCCTGGCGCAGGCACCTCATCGGGGAGGCGGCTCTGCGGTGCTCTGGAAGGCTGCTGGACATAGGGACAGGCACCGGCGATATTGTGCAGGTTCACAGGCGTCTCAGTCCTAAGATCAGCGGTTGACCACAACCATTCCCAGGCTTACGAGGATAAGGGCTACAAGCAGGCCCGGACTGATTATCTCGCCTAGGATCAGGGCCCCGCTCAGAAACACGCCAAACACCGGAGTAAAGAAAGAAAAGGCGTGCAGCAGACTGACAGGATATCGGTGAATAAGCTCGAACCAGACAAGGTAGCTGAGGAAGACAACGATGATACATTGGTAGAATACTGAAAGACCTGTGGCCAAGGAAAAGCCGGTCAGAATCGGGTCTTCCGTTAGGACGCTCATAAGCAGCAAGAGAGGAGCAGAGAAAAAGGTCTGGTAGAAGAGGGTCTGCAAGGGCACGGTTTTATGTGAGATATACCTCTTTACATACACGGTCGTGGTTCCCCACGTCGCTCCTGCTGCCAGGGCCATGAGATCACCAGGCAGCGTGCCGAGGGAAAGGGAGCCGAAATCCCTCATGAATAGCGCCACCACGCCGGAAAAGGAGAGGATAAGGCCTGCGGCCTTCCACGGATTGAGCCGGTCGCCTTCCAGAAAGAAATGCGCCTCAAGGGCCACAAAGAAGGGAGCGGTGTAAAGCAAGATATAGGTCCGTGACGCCGACGTGTATCCGAGCCCCACATAGATGAGGCCGAACTCGAAGGCGAACAGCAGCCCAATAACCATTCCGTGCCATATGATGCGTCCGGAAGGAAAAACAGGGAGCCCCCTGGCCTTCATCCAGATATAGAGACACGCCGCGGCCACCAGAGAGCGCACACCTGCCATGAAAAGAGGAGCGAGTTCCCGTAAGCCGATCTTCACTATGGCCATGTTGGCTCCCCAGATCAGAGCGAGGCCCAGGAGGATGGCCATGGGCTGCCAGCGTAAGTGTTCTTGCTCCATAGCGGTTATGCTCTGTTGTTAAGAAGGTGGTGAGTCATCATGCAGGCAGAATAGGAGGAATATGGAGAGGTGTCAAGCATGCAAATTATTGCGTTTCGGTCTTATGCTGTAATGGGCGCCCTTTTTATCCGCGCGGATATTTGTCCTTGACAGCACTATCAATGATGATACTGTTTCGGTATATACGATGGGCTGAAGTCATTCCCATTGCGATAAAGGCATGGTAAAAAAAAGACACCCCTATGCCCGTTCACCAGGTAGTTTCAAAAGGCTAACGTGTTATGAAAAGTCAGATAGGATAATCCACAAGGCGGGAAGAAGTTCCATGAAAAAGTCCTTGACCGAGGTCATCACTGAGGACGAGTTCCGTAAATTGGCGCAAGCGCACTCGCGAAATTTCCTTAAGATCTATACCTATCTCCACACACACAAAAAGCCTTTGCCCAGGAGGTTCTATGCCCACCTGATTGAGGAGTCCGAGGAGCTAGAGAGCTTTCTGGATGATCACTGTGCCAGGGACAATAAGAACTGGTATTTTTTCGTGGAGATCGTTGCTTGTATCAGAAACCTCTCAAAAGCTGCCTTTATCCTGAAGCACATTCTGTACCGATATCTGGCCTATGAACTCTATGAGGATGAAGCAAAGGAGTTTTTTCAGGAAACCAAGAAGGCATCCGCGTTTATTGATAAAACCATTCTTGCCCTTTATCAAGAGATGAGAAGGGAGTCGAAGCGGCTTGGCATGGTCGTGCCCAAGGGAACATTAAAGGAGGATTTTTTCAGCGAGATCTACCCGCAAAAGCGTCTCCCCCATACCATCAATGGAGAGGAGGATTTTACCGCTCAGAAGATTGTTGCTGGGATTGCGACGCAGTACCAAAGAGTGATTGAAAAGTGGGAGTTTTTTGAGTGGAACTTTGGAAAGGTAAAATTAGGCGCCCTTAAGGATATGATCCCTGATGTAATAAACGAAGAGAGATCGAGGGAGGTGATCACGATCATCCATAATCTTGAGTCCAGCTACGATCACTATATAAAACGTACGCCATTGGAATCACAGGACGAGGGATTGAAGAGGTTTCGGGGATACATATCGCTGCCTTTGCATCTGCTGGATGTGATCAACTGGCTTTCCCATATGTATCAGCGACATATACATACTGCCATGCAACGCGGAGGGAGTAGGGAGATATCCCACATCATCAATAAAACGCGTATACTGGATATCATGGTAAACTTCGCGTTGTTTTATGCCAACAGATATCTGCAAACAGGCAAAGGGTTGGCCGACGATATTCTCGGCAGGTACATAAAGATAGCCACCTGTGAACTGAGGGTGCCGCAAAAACTTGGCTTTCACTTGAGGCCGGCAACCCTGGTTGCCAGGATAGCAGCATACTACGGGACCAAGCTATGCCTGATTGTAGACGGCCAGGAGTATGATGCGAGCAGCGTTCTCAGCATCACCATGGCAGGGGGATTGATTTCCCGGAAGGGCCACAGAAAAGTAGTTTTCATAGGCGATGAGAGGGCGCTTCGCGACTTAAAACGCCTGTCAGAGTTTAATTACGGAGAGGATGAGAGGGGAAATCGTAGAGCACTACCCCCGGATCTTTCTTACCTCTGGACGTAAGAGCCTGAGCTGATATAGGGCAATGCCTGCCCAAAATAGCTGAGGCGGTCAAGAGGATCAGGGGATAGTCGATCTGTTTTTCGGGCGAATGGTGCAGAATGCGTGAAAAGGAGTGCATAATCGAGGGAAGAGGATCGGCAGGAAAAGATTTCCCGGGCATCTGAATGCAAACAACAGGAGAAAATCACTGGGATATACGGAGCGAGATTGGCCGCGGGCCTTTACCTGAGACTATCGTATGCCCGATAGACGGGGCTGAGATGGTGTTGGTGCCCGAGGGTTCATTTACCATGGGGATAACCGAGGATGAACTCCGGCGAATATTCACGATGGATGGGAGACAGGTTCCCGTGTTTGCAACCGAGATACCCGCCCGCACTATTTCCATCGGCAACTATTATATCGATCGATATCCCGTTACGAACTACCAGTACCATCGATTTGTGGAAGATACAGGGCATCGGGAGCCTTTGCTCTGGAACGATCCTTCGTGGAATCAGCCTATGCAGCCCGTGGTATTCATAGGTTGGAACGATGCAAGGGTGTATGCCACGTGGGCAGGCAAGAAGCTTCCCACCGAGGAACAGTGGGAGAAAGCGGGCAGGGGGACCGATAGCCGCTGGTGGGCATGGGGGCCTGAATTTCTCCCGGACAGATGCAACTCGAGGGAATATGGCCTTGGGAGCGCCTCAGAGATAGGGATCTTCCACGAAGGGATAAGCTCCTATGGGTGCTATGATATGTGCGGCAATGTATGGGAGATGTGCGAAGGAACATGGCAAGGGGAGTATTTGCCCATGAGAGGGGGATGCTTTTTGGGCTCGGCTGCATTTGTAAGGGTCACGTGCCGATGGACTCCTGAAGACCCCGCGAACGGCGCACACTGGCTTGGGTTCAGATGTGTTAAGGAGGTTCCAGCAACCATATGGCAATAATGCCATAAGGAACCGCTCGTGAACGGCAATCGATAGGGATCTTGAGAAGCATAGAATCGTTGGAACAGTGTGGTGCTCTTTCATAGGTCGTTAAAAATATGGTTGACATTCACCGTTGCGTTTTATACATAGTCAGAGAGATGTGGAGAGTGGATACATCAGGGAGAACGAATTTCATAATCGTACATATGAGGTGCATTATCAGAGCAACAGAGCTGCCCAGGGTACTATTGTTGCTCGTGCTTATGGTTGGCAGCCTGAGACGAGCGGGCCTGATAATGCCGTGAAAGTCAAGAAATCGTCACACCCGTTATCAGGCACGCCTGGTAACGGGTTTTTTTTGGATTTCTTTACCATGGTACAGTTTTCAAGGCATAACCATGCCATTGGTTCAATGATTTCTCAATGAGGGCATCAACCGACAAAGGGAAAGGATTGTCATGGTAGAGGATGATTTTTATATGAAAAGGGGGGAGGGATGGAAATCAAGGTAACGAAGTCAACAACAATCGGCCAGAAACCACGTCCAAGAGACTCGGAACTGGGGTTTGGAAAGTATACCACCGATCACATGTTTCTCATGGACTATCGTGAGGGAAAAGGCTGGCATGATGCACGCATTGAGCCATACCATGACCTCAGTCTCGATCCAACTGCCTTGGTGCTGCATTACAATCAGGAGGTGTTCGAGGGGCTTAAGGCCTATCACCTGGAGGACGGCGGAATAGGACTCTTCCGGCCTGAGAAGAATATCGAGCGCATGAATATATCAGCGCGTAGAATGGTGATGCCTGAGCTGGATCCCAATCTATTTCTCCAAGCCGTGAAGGAGCTCGTCTTGCTTGATCGTGCTTGGATTCCCACATCTGAGGGTACATCGCTGTATATTCGGCCGACCATGATCGCAAACGAGCCTGCCCTTGGGGTGAGGCCTTCAAGCCAATACCTATTCTTTATCGTGCTCTGCGCAGTAGGCGCTTACTACCCGGAGGGTTTCAGTCCCACGAGGATTTACGTCTCAGATGAGTATATACGCGCGGCAAAGGGTGGTGCGGGATCTTTCAAGACATCTTCTAATTATGGACCAACCCTCATTGTTTCCAAGGAAGCAGCCCAGAAGGGATACACCCAGGTTCTGTGGCTCGATGCAAAGGAACGCCGGTATGCGGAGGAGGTCGGCACCAGCAATATCTTCTTTTATCTTCATGAGGAACTTGTTACTCCGCCACTCGAAGGAACTATTCTGCCGGGGATTACCAGGGATTCCATACTCAGGCTTGCCCAGGACTGGAGCATCAAGGTCTCGGAGCGGCAGATCTCCATCGATGAGGTCATCGAGGGGTGTAAGAGCGGGTCCTTAAAGGAGATGTTTGCCACCGGCACTGCTGCGGTCATTTCTCCGGTAGGGGAGATCTCCTATAAGGGAGAGGATTACAGCGTGGGGAACGGGAGTACCGGTAAGCTCTCAAGGAGACTCTACGAGGAGATCATACGTATTCAGTACGGCCGCAAGGAAGATCCCTTTGGCTGGCTTGTCCGTATCGCATGATTAACTCCCTTTTGAGATTTGGTTCAACTTTGACAAACTCGTAAAAAGTCTTCTGCCTGTCATTGCGAGGAACGGAGTGACGAAGCAATCTCGTAAATTCAAGTAGTTACACTGAGTGAGATTGCTTC
>CAYPNL010000136.1:0-2642 GCA_964412045.1 uncultured Desulfobacteraceae bacterium | reverse complement strand
AGCGAAGCATCGGGCTCGTATGCTAAGATGTCACAAAAAAATGTACAATACATAGAGCGCTAGAAAAGACGGCATCACGCCGGCTGGATGTCATGCTGCTGGGAGGCGTTTGTTGCCAAGCTGTAATACCGAAATAGCAAGATCGTGATATTGGACCAGAGTATAATGATAATCAGCTCGCTTACCATAAACACGAGCAGATGCCTCAGGGACAAGGTCGCTATGATGATGTTGATCAGGATCTTCACAGCCAGTAACAGGGCTGAAAGCAATACCACGCTCCCGATGATCTGCCAGGTAAACCGCTTGGTGATCCTATTGCTGTGGATTAAGGACTCCATGGGGCTGCGCCTCTCCAGCACCACACCGAACTCCGCTAGCGAAAGCCGCGCAAACACGACCAGGCCGGGCACGATAAAGGCCATAAGCCCGAGGATAATCAGGGCCGAGCTGATCACATGAACCACCAAGAGATTCAGCCAGCACCCTAATCCTTTCAGCAGGCTTTCCTTGATGCTCCAGCTTTCTCCTGAGAGCAACCTCGAGATCATGAACATGAGTCCGCCCGTGTAGATAGGCTGGTATATGAAGTGGATAAGAATGGGCAGGGATTTGATCTCCGGGGAAAGATTATAGACCGCTGCGTAGTATGAGAGGAAATTCTCGACAATGATCACGGGAAACGTTGCGTACAGCAAAAAGCTCGCTATGTCTCGCGCGTAGGCCCGAAAAAAGGAAAAACTCTCCCGCAGACGCAGTATAATAGGGCTATCTCCGATACTCCTCATAATTCTCATGTTCCATTTCAAATAAAATCGTTCTACGATTTTATAATACTTATGTTGCCTCTTAAATCAACACCGAACTTTATTGTGTAATTATAAGCATCCTGTTGGGCCATGGTAAAACTCATTGTGGAGGGCGTAGCGTTATGACGTTCTGGAATCTCCTTACTATGATGTAGCTCTCCACCTTCAACCGCAAGAAGGCATTCGAGGGGGAATTCACGAACTCATCCAGGGAGGGATGTTTTGCCAGGTAGAGATCCACGAGGGGATCTCTATCAGGGCCTTGAATCTCATCAACAATGCCGGTAGCCGTCACAGCAATTGCCTGCTGGAGGTCCGAATCACGATTTGATCTGCTGTCGATCAATAAGGCAGCCCGAGCATCGGCTGCGAGATTGGCGTACTTTCGCGTGTCCCGACCGGTGGCAAAGAGCAAATACTGGATGTCATCGGTGGCAACAAACGACACAAGGCTCGCATAGGGCTGACCCTCTGATTGGGTGGACAGCACCGCCAGCTTCTGAGACGAGAATAGATCCTTGAGTTTCTTTTTTATTTCCTCTGAATCCTCCACTGAACCTCCTGTCTGCATCAACAGTGTGATTTTGTATCAATTTAGATTTATGAATAACGTCTTACGTGATTTTTTTATCTTCCTCCTGCACATGGACATTAATCCAGAATTATGGTCTGCCCGTGCCGAAGCACAAGAAACGCCTCCCCGGAAACCCCTTTTTCCTCCAGGGCCCTTTCAAGCCTCAGAGGGGGTTCGTCGAGGGGTTCATCGGTGAGCATGAACGTGCCCCAATGAATGGCAACTGAGGTCCGTGAGCGGACATCCAGGTGGACCTGCACCGCCTCCTCTGGCGAGATATGATGATGCCGCATGAACCATCGCGGCTCATAGGCGCCGATCGGGATGACGGAAAGATCAAAGGGCCCTAATCTCGAGCCGATCTCCTTGAAGAGGGGTTTATACGCCGTATCACCGCAGAAGAAGAAGTGAAAATTCGGCGATCCGATGACCCAGCCAGCCCACAGGGTCTTATTCCGCGAGATGAGCCCTCGTTTGCTCCAGTGGTGAACCGGAACTGCGGCGATCACAAGGCCGCCTTCATCGTGCGAATCCCACCAGTCAAGCTCGACCACATTGCTGATCCCGAGATCCGCAAACCAGTCCTTGAGCCCCAAGGGCACAAAGAACCTCGTGGATGTGCCGCCATTGCGCTCAAACAGCCTCACGATACTCCCCTTATCGAGTGAGTCGTAGTGATCGTGGGAGATCACCACGATATCAATCGCAGGCAATGCATCAAGGGCCACCCCAGGCGGCGCTACTCTCCGCGGCCCTATCCACTGAAAGGGAGAGGCGCATTCTGAGAAATGAGGATCAGTGAGGATATTCTTTCCGCCAACCTGGAGAAACACCGTGGCATGGCCGATCCACGTGAGGGTGGTCTTCTCTCGGTTGGATCTCAGAAAGGCAGGGTCATTCTTGGCCATGGGGAAACGGTAGTCCCCGATAGATGGCGTCTTCTTCCAAAGCCGCTGCCACCGCCACTTCAGCAAATCGAGAAACCCCGGCTCATCAGAGGGATAGATATTGGTAAAGCCGTTCTTGGCGTGGTGGGGCTTGTCCGCATCTGGCAAGGGAGCTGAACAGCATTGGCTGAGCACGAGTAGGTAGGTGGCGACTGCCACGACAACGCCCCATGCCTGGATAATCCGAGGAGTATCACCCATGCCAGCACACAAGGCCTTTTAGGCCCGGAATGCCAGATAGGTCCTTCTGGCCTTGGCAACCTCTTCCACGAAGTGCCAGCTTCCCCGCTCCACGAAGTCCACAGTGACTGG
>CAYPNL010000135.1:0-4374 GCA_964412045.1 uncultured Desulfobacteraceae bacterium | reverse complement strand
CGATAAGCCCTGATAGGACCGTACTGGATGTGATTAGGCGTTATAGGCACACAGAGTCCGTGTTCAAAAAATATGATGAGAAGGCCGGTGAATGTATCTTCTGCAACGCCCTGTTCGAACCCCTGGAGCATGTGGCTGCGCACTATGACATAAACCTTGATGAACTGTTGGCGGAGCTCGAGGAACGTATCGTGACCGGCACATGATCGACTCTCTCATGGTTGAGTGGACGATCTGAGAATGTTTATTCTTTCCCGTCCCTGATAGCTAGCGAAGCTCCGCCTCAAACCGGCGTGGCTCTGAGATGCTGGTTGCTGGATAAAAAAATTTCTCTTTTCATCCGGTATCCAGAAACCAGTATCCAGTATCTTGTGAAATGCAGTAACCAAATGTAAATGAACTACCCCGCCGCAAGCAGCGGGGTATCAACGGGCAACGTCATGCCGGTCCCGGATCCTGTCCGGGATGACAGATCCGGCATCCAGTTTGACTTCTGGATTCCGGCTTTCGCCGGAATGACAACTCGCGGCAAGCCGCGGAGAATTAAACCCATAAAAGATTAAAAAACTTGACATGAATTGTAAGATCTTGGGTTATATAGACACCTAGAGACATTCCATAAAGAAGAACAAAAATGGTCAACAAGGAATACATCCGGCTCACTGAAACGGTGAGCGGCGCTGGTTGAGCCTGTAAGATAGGTCCGGGAGACCTGGAAAGAGCCCTGTGCGGACTGCCGCTTATCTCCGATCCTAACCTGATCGTGGGAATGGAGCACGCGGAGGATGCTGGCGTATATAAGCTGAGGGAAGATCTGGCGATTGTGCTCTCATTGGATTTCTTCACCCCTATCGTGGATGATCCTTACACCTTTGGTCAGATTGCTGCTGCCAACTCCTTATCAGATATCTATGCCATGGGCGGCACCCCGATCACAGCGATGAATATCATCTGTTTTCCCATCAAAACCATGGATATCTCTATCCTCCAGGAGATACTCAGGGGTGGACTGGATAAGATGCGAGAGGCGGGAGTGCTCCTTGTGGGCGGCCATAGCGTTGAGGATAATGAGCTTAAGTACGGGCTTTCGGTAACAGGCACCATCCACCCACAAAAGGTCCTCTACAATAAGGGCGCCAGGGCCGGCGATACGCTCATCCTTACCAAGCCCCTGGGCACGGGGATCATCAACACCGCGCTCAAGGGAGGGTTGGCAGATGACAATTCGGTGGCTAAAGCAAATAGCATGCATGAGCACCCTCAACAGGAAAGCTGCAGAGCTGATGGCTGATGTGGAAGTACACGCCTGTACCGATGTCACCGGCTTCGGGCTCCTGGGCCACGCCTGCGAGATGATTAAGGGAGAGGATGTAGGGATGGTGATCTACTCTTCAAAGATTCCTATCCTTCCCGGAACAGAGGAATATGCCATGATGGGATTAATCCCTGCAGGCACCATTCGAAATCGGGACTATAGCCTTCATATGATAGAACACACTGCCGGGATAACCGATGAGAAGCTTTTGATCCTATTTGATGCCCAGACATCAGGAGGGCTGCTCATCTCGGTGCATGGGTCTCAGGCACCTGTGCTGCTGGAGAGACTCCATCAACAAGGCGTCACGGATGCCGCCATCGTCGGCGAGGTCGTGGCACGGCCAAAGGGGATGATTGTCATTACATAATTTCGTAACATGATAGCGCATGGCCGTGAGGCTCAAGGCCAAATGGCGCTCTACCCCCACCCTAACCCTCCCCTTGAAGGGGGTGGCAGTTACTGATAGCCCCTTTGCTGTGAACCGGTTTTCACGTAAAGCAATAGATCTACGAGAAAGGAGCAGGTATGGCTGAAGAAATGCTTCAATTTGGTCCTGAATTCATGGGAGGCGGCTGAGGGACAAAGCTGGGCCCGGGTGACCTAAAGGAGGTCCTTAAGGGACTAAGCACTATCCATGATCCGAATATCCTTGCAGGCATGGAAGACGATGCAGCAGTTTACAAGCTCAGGGAGGATCTTGCCGTTATTGCAACGGTTGATTACTTCACCCCCATTGTCAAAGAGGCCTATATGTATGGACAGATTGCATCTGCGAATGCCCTAAGCGATGTCTATGCCATGGGTGGGACGCCCATCACTGCCATGAATTTAGTATGCTTCCCCGCGGCATCTATGGATCTATCTATGCTTGCGGAAGTGCTAAGAGGCGGAGCAGATAAACTCAAAGAGGCTCATGTAGCGCTCGTGGGGGGACATTCTGTAATCGATCCGACGGAGATCAAATATGGCCTCTCGGTTACCGGGATCATCGACCCTCGAAGGATCTTAACCAAAGGCCATCTTAAGCTAGGAGATAAACTGATACTCACCAAGGCCTTAGGGTGCGGTATCATGAACAATGCGCTGAAAGGGGGAATGGTGGATGAGGCGACTCAGGCTGAGGTTTCCCAAAGCATGGCCACGTTGAATAAAAAGGCCTCTGAAATTGCTCTGGAGGCCGGCGTAAACGTCTGTACCGATATAACCGGTTTTGGGGTTGCGGGGCATCTCTTAGAGATGATTGAACAGACCGAAGAAGATGTAGGCATAGAAATTGATTCCTCTTCGCTTCCCCTCTTTCCAAGGGTAGAGGAATTTACGAGGATGGGGCTCATCCCACCCGGGGATCAGCGTAACAGAAAATACCGCGAAGGATGGGTGGACTTCTCCAAGGATGTACCCGATTGGAAACAATGGATCATATTTGACGCCCAAACCTCCGGAGGGCTGATCCTCGCTTTACCTCCTCATAAAGCGATGGAAGCGCTTAAAAAACTTCATGAACAAGGAGTAGATAAAGCAACCGTTATTGGTGAGGTCGTGAAGGAACCAAAGAGAAGAATCCTGGTGAAATAGCGGATACCCCCAAGGCAGTCCTGGAAGCAAGCATCGGGATCATGTGTTAGAATAAAAGTCAAAGCCGTCTTTAGAAATTCTCCTTACTTTTCCTTCTTCTTTTAATAGGTTAAGGTGGGCTAAGGTTTCCATGAGCGCCATTCGGTGGCCCCAATGATCTAATTTCTCCCAGGGTTCCCCTCCTTTTTCCGGCATCCAAGGGACCTCCATTGCAATCTTATAAGCTACTTCTTGAGATCTTGTATTCAGAATCCTTACTATATCCTCTTTTCTCCTCTGATGATGTTGAATCAGTTCATCAATTCTTGTTCCTAAATCAACGAAATATTCCTCGTGGCCTGGGAGCACAAGCTCAACCTCAAGTTTCTTTAAACTCTCGAGGGACTTGATATAATCTCCCAAGGGATTGAGGCCTGAAAAGGGATTAAGACCTATTTCTGGTGTAATTCTCGAGAGAATATGGTCTCCTGAAATCAGTACTCCCTTTGCCCTCTCATAAAGGCATATATGTCCCGGAGAGTGTCCCGGGGTCCAGAGAACCTCAAAACTGAAGAGGCCTGTGTCAATCCTTTCACCACCGGAGAGAAATATATCTGGAGAGCCGACTTTGCCGGTGAAGGAAACGACGTCGGGAAAGACCGGAGAGATGAAATTCATCTCTCCTGCGGGTAATCTTTGAAGCTTGGCAGTCTCATCTACGGGAGTCCCGTTTTTGTAAAGCCATTCTTTCATCGTTTTAAGGATTGTCGCTCCTTTTACGCCTCCCGGCTCAATAAAACGTCTCTCCCCTTGGTGCAACAATAAGGTAGCTCCTGAAATCTCCTGTAGCTCGCCAGCTAAACCAAAATGATCAAGATGGCTATGAGTAATCACTATCTGGGATATATCCTTGAAATAGATTCCTATTTCTTGAAGACCTTTTTTGATAATTTCTATATTTTGTGGATCATCCCACCCGCTGTCAACCAAGAGCCATCCGGTGCTTCCCCGGATGCAATAAACATTCGTCTGCGATAAGTTCTCTCCCAAAGACATATCCCCTACAGGGGTAAAAGGGAGGGGAAGTTGTAGTTGATAAATCCCTGGTACAATTTCCATCATAGCGTTTCATCTCCTTAGCTTGTATCTCTCTTGTTCCTGCTGTTCTGTATCTCACCTGTTCTCTCTATTTCCAAGAACCCTCCTGCCTTCCCCTTGATGAGAGAGGGTTTTGAGCCCTGGCTCTCAACACCTCATCCCTCGCTTCTTTATTCCCAGATGATCTTTTTCAGCCTCATAGGCCATGTCCACCCATTCACACAGGAGCGGCCGGGTGTCCCTGGGATCAATAATATCCTCTATGCCGAATGCCTCGGCGGTTCGAAAGGGCGATTGGATTGCCCGATAGGTTTCCTGGAGCTCTCTGAGATAGGCCTCCGGATCATCTGCAGACTCTATCTCTGCCCTATGTGCTGCATACACGCCCCCCTCAACGGGTATAT
>CAYPNL010000134.1:0-2408 GCA_964412045.1 uncultured Desulfobacteraceae bacterium | reverse complement strand
GTCTTGTGCAGGTAGTACACAATGGTGAGAAACTCCTCTTCGTCTAACCTGTACATGAACCGTTTTTGGGAAGGAAGCAGATCTACACAGGATATCTCCTCAGGGTTCTTGAGAGCTAGGTCCTTCTCCTCTGTCCGCAGCGTTGTTCGTACCACACCGATCGGGTAGATTTTATACGGTTCCGCGTCTCCATAGAGACAGGTAACACAAATGGGCCTTTCATCAATGATAATGAGTTGATTGCTATCAGCCGGGTTCCCGCACTCGGAGCATGTAAGGACATCTTTCTTCATACTTTCCCGTGAGCTTACCAATGCACCGTATTCGCTCCTGTTGCTGCAGGCGCTAGGAGGAAATTATGTAAACGCCTTGATATATGCCCCCGGAAGCACGGTGGTGCCGATATGATCCACTGATCTTTGCAAGGCCGATCGTATGATTGCTTCCGGTTCCTTTTCCTATTCGATATCCAGATCATGGGATTCCTTCCTCACGATTGAGATAATCTCCCGTATCTCTTCGAGATAAAGATCCGGAGCACTGATACGGCCCCATCCTTTCTGGGTTTGGTAAAGGCCATCATAGGCGGTATCGTGATAGGATGTCATGAGATGGGGGATATTTCTTTCGTTGAGTATGGAATCCAAGAGCCTGGCCTCAATCTCATTCTCCAGCGTTGCAACCTTTTTATATTCTTCCTTCATTCCTGTTACCATGGCGGTCGGTGACCTGATGTAGTGGGGCCTGCCGAAGCATTACGTTTAGGGCATGGTAAAAGAAAAAACACCCCTATGGCCATTCACCAGGTAGTTTCAAAAGGCTACCGTGTTACGAAAAAGCAATAAACCATCACGCTGCCGCTTCAGAGAGGAGAGGAACTGGTTGTGATCGGCATACGACAGTTACCTACTGTATTTGAGGGCGAAAGGCAAGCGCATTTCGCTTTACATCTGTGTGTCAGGCGTTGTAAAGATGGACTGGGAATCAAAGGGCTGTTATCCTTTATCTCGGCGCTCGGCATTTTATCTTTTCTTTACATAAGGTCTTTCCATGGTATCATAGGATAGGGTACATATGATATGGTGTAATCTTTGCGGAAAAGAGATAGAAGTCATCAGCACAGTCGGACGCGGTGATGCCTGCCCCCATTGCGGGCGCGATCTCCATTGCTGTGTGCAGTGCAAATTCTACGATCCCGGATCATATAACGAGTGCAGGGAGGTTTCCGCTGAGAGGGTGGTTGATAAGGAAAGGGCTAATTTCTGCGATTATTTCATCATTAAGGGAGCAAAGGAAAACCCGCTTGGGAGAGAGGCGATGGCGAAGCAGGCATTGGAGGACTTATTCAAGAAAAAGTAGGTTTATGCGCTCTCCATCACGCACGGCCTATTGTCGCCGCTGGAACCGCCATCAGGGTGATGATGGCCTCAGCCACGTGTGCTTCGTGCTCTTCTCTCATATCATAAATCTTGTATTCGGCCACGCTGATCTGGTTCCCTTTGTTCATCACCCTGGAGCGGCGCCTCAATGCAGTGCCGGAAGCGGGTTTTAAGAAATTGATCGAAAAGCCGATCGTCAGTATTTGGAACTCCTCAGAAACCGTGGCAAAGGAAGGCGACAGTGGATAATTTAATCAGGATACTGCGTTCATTTAGCGAGGAAGAGGAGGATTCCATCTTCACCGAGAGTTTTATCGAGGTTCTCAGGGATAAGGTGATGAGCAACATGCCCAGCATGTATCAGCAGGGGCTCACGTTGAAGGAAAACAGGGTGATCTTCCCTCCTTCGTGGGGGCCTATCTATTCAAATCTTAAGGAAATCGGGTTCTTCGAACGCTTTATTCCCGTGGAGTACGGGGGGACCAAGACTACCGAAGAGAGCATCTATTTCATCATGGAGCTGTTGGGGTATACCTGCCCGAGCATGGGTATTATCTTCGTTGCCCACAGTCGTGCGGTAGATCTCATCCTCGCTGGAGAAGACGAATCCCAGAAGCAACGATTCCTCTCCAGATTGCGGGATGGGGAGTTCGGCGCTATTGCGATGACCGAGGAAAAGGCTGGTACTGATGCAAGCGCTATTGAGTTCACCGCCAGGCCCGTGGGGGATCACTATGTTTTTAACGGTGAGAAGATCTTCATCTCCAATGCGGGCCTCGCCGATATTTACACCATCTTGGTGAACACAAAGGGAAGGAGAGCGGCAAGGTCCCTGAGCGTCTTTGTTGTGGAAGGCGATATTGACGGATTCAGGGTGGTACTGATGCCTGAAAAGGACGGGCTGAAGCTCCTTCCAACAGGGAGACTACAGTATAAGGATTGTATCGTTCCGAGGGAGAATCTGGTGGGTGATGAGGGCAGCGGCCTGCTCCTCGCCCTTGACGTGATAGACAGGGGGAGGATCTTGCT
>CAYPNL010000133.1:0-21029 GCA_964412045.1 uncultured Desulfobacteraceae bacterium | reverse complement strand
ATGCTGTCTCCGGTATGGACGCCCATGGGATCGAGGTTTTCTATGGAGCAGATGATCACCACGTTGTCGTTTCTATCCCGCATCAGCTCCAGCTCAAACTCCTTCCAGCCGATGACCGATTCCTCTAACATGATCTCTTTGATCAGGCTTGCGTCCAGTCCCCGGGCGGCTAATTCTTCCAGGCACTCCCGGTTGAAGGCTATGCCGCCGCCTGTTCCGCCAAGGGTAAAGCTCGGCCTCACGATGATAGGGTAGCCGATTAAATCAGCGATTGCCCTAGCCTCGGCCATACCATGGGCGATGCCGCTTCTCGGCACCCTCAGACCAATCTTTTTCATGGCCTCCCGGAACAGATCTCGATCCTCGGCCTTTTCTATAGCCTCCTTTGAAGCCCCGATCATCTCCACACGGTATTTCTCGAGGATACCCATCTCGGCTGCCTGGAAGGCGGTATTCAGTCCGGTTTGCCCCCCGAGGGTGGGGAGAAGGGCGTGGGGCCGTTCCCGTTGGATAATGTTGGCCACTATCTCAGGGGTGATCGGTTCTATGTAGGTATGATCCGCCGTCTCAGGGTCGGTCATGATGGTGGCGGGGTTGCTGTTTACCAAAACCACCTCAAAGCCTTCCTCTTTGAGCGCCTTGCATGCTTGGGTGCCCGAGTAGTCGAACTCGCAGGCCTGACCGATGATGATAGGCCCTGAGCCGATGATCATGATCTTTGTTATGTCGGTCCTTTTCGGCATGATATATGTTCACCACAGAGGCGCAGAGATCGCTGAAATGAACTTAGATTCATGAATCGATTACATTCAGCGACATCAAAATCCCCCTTTCTCCCCCATTCAAAAGGGGGACAGCAGAATTCTCCTCCCTTTTTAAAGGGAGGTCGGGAGGGATTTAACAAAAGCATTACGAGCAATCATCGTTTCATCATCTCTATAAACTCATCAAACAAGTACCCTGAATCATGGGGACCCGGCGAGGCCTCGGGATGGTACTGGACCGAAAAAACTGGCAGGGACCGGTGTCTCATGCCCTCAATGGTCTGGTCATTCAGGTTGATATGGGTGACCTCGATCCCCGGATCTTTGATGGAGTCTCTATCCACACAGAAACCGTGGTTCTGCGTGGTAATCTCTACCCTGCCTGTCAAGAGGTTCTTGACCGGATGGTTTGCCCCCCTGTGGCCGAACTTGAGCTTAAAAATCTTTGCGCCCAAGGCGAGGCCCAGGATCTGGTGGCCCAGGCAGATGCCGAATACGGGAAAGTCTTCGAGCAGGTTTCGGGCGGTATGAACGGCATAGGTGAGCGGTTCAGGATCTCCCGGACCGTTGGAAAGGAGTATCCCGTCGGGGCTCATAGACCGGATCTCTTCAGGAGTTGAGCCGGCCGGCACAACCCTCACGTCGCACCCCCTTCGGAGTAAGCTCCGCGCTATATGGAATTTCATTCCGCAGTCGAGGACAACGACCCTGAAGCGAGCGTGTTCGGACTGCCTCCACTGATAGGGCGTCTCACAGGTAACCTCCCTGACGAGATCCCGGCCCACGAGACCCCGGGATGCCCGCGCCTTTTCAGCCAGGGACCGGGGATCGAGGTCTTTAGTCGAGATAACCCCCTTCATGGCCCCTGCAAGCCTGATGTGCCGTGTCAAGGCCCTGGTGTCAACGCCTTCAATCCCGATTGTTCCCTCTTGATTGAGATACTGGGCAAGGCTCATCCGGGATCGCCAGTTGCTCGGAACAGGCTCGTATTCCTTTACCACCAGTGCCTCAACCTGAATCCTGCCTGATTCGATGTCTTCGGAGTTTATGCCGTAGTTGCCGATCAGGGGATAGGTCATGGCCACGATCTGGCCCTTGTATGATGGATCGGTGAGGATCTCCTGGTACCCGGTCATGCCGGTGTTGAAGACAGCCTCGCCGTATGCCTCTCCCGGGCCAGCAAAGGCAGTCCCATGAAATGTTTTCCCGTCTTCAAGGACTAATAAAGCCTTTATTGCGCTTACCATGTCATCCGCACCTTGACGCCCCGTGTGTGGAGCTCTTTCTTGATGTGTTCGATGGTATAGATCCCGTAGTGGACGATAGAGGCTATGAGGGCCGCATCGGCCCTGCCTTCTGTGAACACCTCAACGATATGATCGATGGCGCCGGCGCCGCCCGATGCGATCACCGGAACTGAAACGGAAGAGGATATGAGCCGGGTCAAGCCTATCTCGTAGCCGGATTGTACGCCGTCCGTATCTATGGAGTTCAGGGTGATCTCGCCTGCTCCCAATTCAACGGCCTGTTGAGCCCACCACAGGGCGTCGATCCCGGTGGGGGTCCTGCCTCCGTTGATCACGACCTCATAGCTTGACGGCATTTGCCCGGTTGCCTCCACCTTTCTTGCATCCATTCCAAGGACCATGCACTGGCTTCCAAAGGCCTCTGCGCCATCCGAGAGTATCGAAGGATTAAGCACGGCAGCAGTGTTGACACTCACCTTTTCAGCCCCGGCCAGAATTATTTTGCGCATGTCATCGATTGTTCTGATTCCCCCGCCGACGCAAAAGGGGATAAAGATCTCTTCGGCAACCCTGCGCACCACATCGATCATGATCCCCCGCATGTCGCTCGATGCGGTGATATCATAGAATACGATCTCATCGGCGCCTTGCTCATAGTAGTAGCGGGCCATGGATACGGGATCGCCGATATCGATATTGTCTTTGAACCTCACACCCTTGGTTGTTTTCCCGTCTCTCACGTCAAGGCAGGGTATGATCCTCTTGCTCAGCATAACATTCCATATCAATAAAGGACATTCTTTCAACTTTCCTCTAATATGCATAGATGGTGCCGTAAGGCCTGTGACTGTATGGGTATATCTTCGAGAAGGGTTTCTTCAAGACCTCCTCCAGGTCGAGATCAAACCAGGAGCAAAAATCCCCGATATGCCGCCGTAAAAGGACCATGTCCTGAGGTGTAACCTCCCCTCTCTTCACCTCCCTGCCGAGCTGAGCGGGATCCACCTCCCCCCTCAGGAACAGCGCGCCTCCGTGCATGCCGGTCCCGATAAAATCGCCTGCTATCTCTTCGCCGTTCAGGCCCAGGATAACGAGCAGGCCTCCTGCCATATACTCCCCGAGGAAATCCCGCGCCCCTCCTCCTGCAATCACCACAGGGAAAAACTCTTCATATGCCTTCATGTGAATCCCTACTCGGTAGCCCACATTTCCCCGTATGAAGATCCTTCCGCCTCTCATTGCATAGCCTACGATGTCTCCCGCGTCGCCGTCAATGATGACCTCGCCCCTGTTCATGGTGTTGCCGACCGCATCCTGGGCATTGCCCCGTACAATGATCCTGGGACCGTCCATGAAGGAGGCCAGGTCGTTTCCCGGGACCCCCTTTACGATGATCTCAGCATCTCCAGCTATGGTATCACCGATGAAGCGCTGGCCGCACACATTTTTTACCAGGATGCGCTTTTCCCCTCCGGTTATGAGCAACCGTATGTCTTTATTAAGGTCACGGTAATGAAGACCTTGTGCGTCGATCTGTTTCATACCTCGAGCCCAATCTCTCCTACCAGGTGTTTCCTGAACTGCTTGGGAAGGACCAGGAATCCGAAGTCGTCTCTCAGGAGCTGATCCTTGAAGCCCTGCACCTCGATCCCCTCCCTGATGAGCATGCCGTAGACGCCTGCCCGTTCTATGGAGCGGATGAGGATGACTCCCTTCACGCGGCCGTCCTTTAACACGATCTTCTTGTAGGAACCGGTATTTTTGTCCAGGCTTTGCAAGACCTCATAGCCGTTTTGCTCGGGCGGGTTGGTGAGGCCGAATGAGATGGTGGGCATACCGCAGATCTGAACCGAGTTCATGGAAAAGAGCCCTGCGTACTCTTTTGGGATCCCACACATGTTGAGGCCGGCAATCCTCCCCTGCCTGGCAGCCACCGGCCAGATCGCTATGACCTCTTTTGTTGTGCGGAGCAGGTCGATCCCCTGGGCGCAGTCTCCTGCCGCGTAGAGGTCCCTGATGTTTGTTTTCATATGCCGATCCACAAGGATGCCCCTGTCCGTTTTGACCGGGGTCCCGCTCACCAGTTCCAGGTTCGGCCTTACGCCGGCAGCCATGATGAGGAGCGATGAAGGCAGCATGTCGGTACGGTTTCTGAGCTTGATCCCGGTGAGCCTCCCCTTTTTTGTCCCAATGCCCTGGATGGTGTCTTGCTTGATCACGGTACAGCCCTCCCTGGCCAGCCTCTGTTCCAGGATGGCAGAGGCCTCTGTGTCGAAGGTATTTGCCAGGATCCTGTCTGCAAGCTCGATAACCGTGGGCTTCACGCCTCGCTCCATAAGCCCCTCCACGACCTTAAGGCCGATCAGGCCGCCCCCGAGCACGACCGCCTCTTTGATCTCGTTGCGATCTATGTAGTCAACGAGTGCTTTTGCCTCCTTTATTGTGAGGAAAGTGAACACGCCCTCAACCGTGGCGCCAAGCCCTTCAATGGGAGGGACGATCGGCGTCCCTCCTACCGAGAGGAGGCACCTGTCATACGAGAGAGAAGCGCCGTCGTCCAGGACGACCTGCTTTTTAGAAACATCAAGATTCACCGCCTTTTTGCCCAGGATGAGAGTTGCCCCGCGCCTTTTGAAGAAGTCCATCCCGACAAAGGTGAGCTTGTCTTCGGTAATCCTGCCCCCGAGAAAGTAGGAGAGCAGGGGCCTGGAGTAGTTGAAGGACTCCTCGCCCGATACCACGGTGATCTCATTGGCCGTATCAACGCCCCGTATAGCCTCAATACAGTTGACCGCAGCAACGGAGTTGCCGATGATAAGATATCGATGTTTACTCATTGACTTCTACCAATCTGATTGCCCCGTTCGGGCAGTGGGCCACGCAGGCGGGATATTCCGCCTCCACGCACAGATCGCACTTGGATGCAACCACTCCCTGTTCGAGGTCCGGCTTAATAACCCCGAAGGGGCAGACCATGATGCACATCCAGCATCCCACGCATTGATCCCTGTTGTGGAGCACGTATCCTGTGCCCTCATCGAGATACATGGCGCCGGTAAGGCAGGCCTCAACACAGAGGGGTTCGTCACAGTGCCGACACTGAAGGGCAAAGGAGGTGTAACCTCTCTCCTCGAACACGATCCCTGAAGCAGGCCTGGGGTATTCGCCCTTATAGGCCTTGAGGATATTCTTAGAGCTGGAGTGCTGGGTGATGCAGTACACCTCGCAGAGTCTGCATCCTATGCAGTATTCCTCGTTGATGAGAATCCTCTTTTTTACCATGCCTCACCTGCGTGTTTCAGGCCTAAGAGCCGCAGCTCGATCTCGCTGAGGCCCACGGCCCGAAGCTGATCCCGGTTCCCCCGTAAGGACTCTATAGCGTTTATGCCCATGCCGCCCAGCATATCCTTTATCTCCAAGGACCACCCTCTGATCAGGTTCACCAGCCGTTCTATTCCGATCTCCGGGTTGAGCCTCCTGGTGAGGTAGGGATCCTGGGTGGCTATGCCCCAGTTGCATTTTCCCGTGTAGCATTTCTGGCACAGGCGGCATCCCAAAGCCACCAGGGCAGCCGTGCCGATATACACGGCGTCAGCGCCTAGGGCTATGGCCTTTATCACATCAGCACTGGACCTAAAGCCCCCGGCCGCAATGAGGCTCGCCCTGTGCCGAATCCCCTCCTCCCTCAATCTCTGATCCACCGCGGCTACGGCAAGCTCAATGGGGATCCCGACATTGTCTCTGATCACGGTAGGCGCCGCACCGGTTCCGCCCCTTACACCGTCTATGGCCACGAAATCCGCGCCTGCCCTGACGATTCCAGACACAATAGGGGCCACGTTGTGGACCGCGGCAACCTTCACCCCCACAGGTTTTGTGTATCCGACGGCCTCCTTGAGTGCGAAGATGAGTTGCTTGAGATCCTCGATAGAGTAAATGTCGTGATGAGGGGCAGGGGAGATGGCATCTGTCCCCACGGGGATCATCCGCGTCCTGGAAACCTCCTCCGGCACCTTCTCGCCGGGAAGGTGCCCCCCTATCCCGGGTTTTGCCCCCTGTCCGATCTTTATCTCTATAGCCCCTGCCGCCTCCAGATACTCCCTATGGACCCCGAACCTGCCTGAGGCCACCTGAACAATCGCCCGGTGGGCGTATGGGTAGAGGTCCCTATGCAGACCTCCCTCGCCGGTGTTCCAGTATATTCCCGCTGCGCAAGCTGCTGCCGCCAGAGACTTGCATGCATTGAGCGATATAGAGCCGAAGCTCATGGCAGAAAACATAACGGGGGTCTCCAGTTCCAGCTGCGGCCCGAGTTCCGTTCGGAACGGATGTCCGAGCTCCCCCTCGATCTCCGATTTCCCGAACTCGATCCGTTCGGGCTTGGAGCCTATGAAGGTGTTGAGCTCCATGGGCTCCCGCAGGGGATCTATGGAGGGGTTGGTCACCTGGGAGGCATTGAGTGAGATGCGGTTGAAGTAATCCGTCCACCCTCTGTCGCTCCCCATTCCCGTGAGGAGCACGCCGCCGGTATCGGCCTGGCGGGTAATGTTGTCTATGGCGAGCCTGCTCCAGTGAAGGTTTTCCTTCAGATCAGAGGGGTTCCTGGCAATGGTTATGGCGCCCGTCGGGCAGAGGGACTCACAGAAGTGGCAGCCCACGCATCTGGAGCTGTCTGAATACACCACGTCCCTGTCAGCATCATAGCTGTGGACGTCAAAGGCGCAGACCCTACAGCACACCTGACAACTGACGCATATCTCGCTGTCCCTCTGTACCGAAAACTCCGGTATCCTCTTCGGCTTTGCCATATCCTAATCTCCCAACCGTAGGTTCTCCCGCCCTGGGCATCCAGACCACATCAAGGTCTCTGCACGCCGCCCGTATTGCCGCCTCCTCCGACGACAGGAACAAGGTGTTCCCTTTCCTGGCTGCAACCAGGGGCCTCAGCTTTATCCTATCGTTTAGTCCCACCATATACGTGGACGTTGCTGCCACAACTGAAAAGGGACCGTTCACCAGGGCAGATCCGTATATGATCCGCAGGGATCTCAACAAGGCCTTTTCCTCCGAATCTTCCAGCCGCTCGATCCTGCTCCAGAAGGGCGGGGCCATGATCTTTGCGGCCAGCTTAAAGGAAAGGCCGTGACGGCGAACGAGCAGATCAAAGAGGTATGCCATGACCTCCGTATCCGTAGAAAGGCAGCAGTAGTAGCCGAAGCTCTCCAGGTATCTCCTGTTGATCCCGTACGAGGATATCTCACCGTTGTGGACCACGGACCAGTCCAGGATCCCGAACGGATGGGCCCCTCCCCACCAGCCCGGGCTGTTGGTGGGAAAGCGGTTATGGGCTGTCCAGGTATACCCTGAATAGTCGGGGATCCGATAGAACTCCGCTATCTCATCGGGGTTGCCGACCCCCTTGAAGATCCCCATGTTCTTGCCCGAGGAGAAGACAAAGGCGCCTTCAATAGAACGGTTGATCTCCATCACGCAGGCAAGGACCATGTCCTGCTCCCTTCCGGCACCCGGCTCATGATCGGTTTCAAGGAAATACCGGTACAGGGCCGGAACAGGGGGCCGGAGGGTGTTGACCTTTTTTGTGGGGATAGGCTCGTGATGGACAACCCTAAACCGCTCTTTCAGGTACTGCTCGGTATGTTCCTGTGCTGTTTGATTATGGTACATGAGGTGGAAGCACCAGCAGTCCTTCAGCTCCGGGTATATCCCATAGCCTGCATAACCTGAGCCGAGGCCGTTGCCCCTCTCCATCATGTTGCAGATCCCGACCACCGCATCCTCTCCGGAGAAGGCATCGCCCTTTTCGTTCATGATGCCGATGATGCCGCACCCGCTTATATCCTTTTCTTTTCTCATTATATTTCGTGTTTTCGTGTCTTTGTGGCTCTCTAAACAGGTACCACCTTGAGGCATAAAAATACGGAAAAAGAGGGCTTTCACGCCGCTCCTTTCCCGTCCCTTGGCGCCGTCGCTTCTTCGGAAAAATCAGCTTTGATCTTTCCTGGGAACCACCATAACGCGAGCTATCTCTCTCCAGACCTTTGCATAGCTCCTTTTTCTGTCATTCCCGCCTTGACCCGGAATCCAGGAAGCACCTGCAATGGATTCCGGCGCCGTTCCCGGACCTCATTGTAAGAGATTCCACGCATGCCTCGGGTTTTTACCAGACCTCATCCGGCATCTCAGTATCGTACCTATGGATATCGGGAAAAAGGAATGTCTGGTAACAATGGGCACAATACACTATGCCATTATCAATTGCTATCCCCTCATACGGAGATTTCAATGCCGTACCGCATAGAGAGCATATCAGCTTTCCCAACGGCAATAGTTCATGCCCTTTTGTTTCTATGCCGCTTTTTTCCGTTACCATCGTGTACCTCCCGTGCCTACCCCAGGAAGATAGACCATGTCTCCTTATAAGCTTGCAATAGCTATTTGAAGAATTCACCGTATTCCGTACTGCTCACCGTTCCTGTCATGCGAGGAGCGGAGCTGCAATCTCACTGCGATATCAAAGATTGCCTCGCTTGGCCCGGCAATGACGGAACCCGGATCTATTGATTAATTACAAAATGCAATCAATGTACCAGTGCCGGGAGAGCGCGGCTTTATAGATATTTTCTTCGGAATTCCGGTCTGTTAGCAGAAATTTTAGCTCAAAGATTTTCATGAGGCTCAGGATAGAAATAACGATTCTGTCAGGTAAAGGAGAGAATAATTACAAAAATGTAAAAAACGATACAATGCAATGGTCGGCTGCCCAACCAGAAATCATACTTGACACAATTCACGGTATGTATTACAATGTAAGACATGAAAAATGCCACACTCACCATTCGATTGGATGAAGACCTCAACAGGCTGCTGGATGAAG
Source organism: uncultured Desulfobacteraceae bacterium (assembly GCA_964412045.1). Lineage (GTDB taxonomy): Bacteria > Desulfobacterota > DSM-4660 > Desulfatiglandales > B25-G16 > B25-G16. The sequence goes on along the minus strand of CAYPNL010000133.1, from coordinate 12,123 downwards.
CTGCTAAAAAATCAGGGCGGAACCGCAGCGACATTGCCAGAGAAGCCTTAAAGCGTCAATTAAGGCTTAGCCGGTTTGAGGCTGTTCGAAAACGCATCATGCCGCTTGCCGAGGCTCGTGGTTTTTTGACAGACGAGGATGTTTTTTCGGAAGTTTCATGAGGGTTTTCTTGGACACAAATGTAATCATCAGTGCCACGGCTACGCGTGGACTTTGTGCTGATGTATTCCGGGAAGTCCTTTTGTCACACGAGTTGATAGTTACCGAATCCCTCTTGGCAGAAATAAGGCGGGTGCTTTCAACAAAGCTTGGCGCCGATGCGGAAATAATCGAAAGCGTCATTCAAATCCTCACACAAGACACCATTTTTTCCCATCCATTAGATTTGCCGAAGATCACCATTCGGGATAGAGATGATGTGCTGATACTGGCCGGTGCCTTGGCTGGGAGGGCAGAGGTGTTGATCACCGGGGACAAAGAGCTGCTGGCTTTTGGTTCGATTCAAGGCCTTGAGATCATCTCTCCACGACGGTTTTGGGAGAAAATCGTCGGCCATCAACATGATTGAGCAGCCTGGATAACCATGCCGTTTTGTGCTCAGATCCGTTAAACCCTGGCCCTTGTACCCTGATCCCTTAGCCTTGGATTAGCCAACCACTGAACCCTGAACGTTGAACATTGAACCTCGGAACCTCACACTAAATTCCCCTTGCTCATCCCATCTCTTTATGGTAAAAATCCGTAAAATTATATCTACAATTCCCGCTCTCCTCTCAAACAGCTCATAGCTCCTGTGGATCTGATATCAACACCATGCCACAACGCCTAGCTCAAATCATCCAGGGGACTCATAGCCCCATGTCCGCCCTGTTTTTGCGCAGGGACTATTGTTTTTTTTGACTAGGTATATCTCTGCCATGAGATCTTTGACACTGAGAGTAAGGAAATGTGCTGAGAATCAAGATGTGGGATAAGCGCTGATTAGATCGAATCCAAAGGACTGAGCGTTGCGGCAATATCTTTTTCCATGACGTGCGCGGAGATTTCGGTGGTCTTCACATCCGCGTGACCCATAAGTTCTTGCACCACCCGGATATTGACGCCGTCTTCAAGCATGTGGGTGGCGAATGAATGCCGGAAGGTATGGGGCAGCCTATTCGTTTCGTGATGCCGGCACGGTCTGCTGCGAGTTTGACCGCTTTTTGCAGACCGGACTCCAGCACGCGATGGCGGCGCTCAACCCCGGTGCGGGGGTCAACGCCCCGTTTCTTAGAGGGAAAGACGTAGTGCCAGCGGAATTCCCTGGAGGCATGCGGGTATTTCCTGGCCAGGGCATCGGGTAGATAGACCTCGCCGTATCCCTGCGCCAGGTCTTCATCGTGAATACGCTTGACCTCGCTCTTGGTCATGACGACCGGCGGCCTGGGGTGGCGCTTTGCCCTGGTGGGTTCGATCTGCCCTTCGATCGGTTGATCGAGCACAGAGCGGTAGAGGAAGATGATCGCATTTCAGGCCTGACTCTGGGTGGAGGCGGAGACCTTCTGCTCAACGGCAAGGTGGCTCAATTCGCGCCGCCCCGTTCGGCTAATGAAATCGGTGGGATATGAAAATTCGTTTTTACATTGACCCGGAAACCAGCATGCCCCATATTCATCGGCATGGGGTACGCGAGGATGAAGCCGAGGATGTTTTGTCAAATCCCGGGGAAGACAGACCAGGGAAAGAGGGTTCGAGGATCGCCATCGGGCAAACCTTGGGCGGGCGTTATCTACGAGTCATCTATGTGCCAGCCCCAGATCAAGGGAGCGTTTTCGTTATTACCGCATACGAATTGAAAGGAAAACCTTTGGCCGCCTACCGAAGGCGACGCCGCAGGAGAAAAGGATGATGAAAACAAATAAGTTTCCGCCTGGTTGGGATGAAGAGCGTGTGCGAAGAGTGCTTGAGCATTACGAAGCACAGTCGGAGGAAGAAGCTGTGGCAGAAGATGAGGCTGCTTACGAGGACTCGTCCCAGACATTCATGGAAATCCCTAATGCGCTTGTCCCGAAGGTACGCGAGCTAATCGCCAAGCACACAAGATAGAGAAGGCCGAACCTTGCTGCTTCAGTGGACGGCAAAAAAGCGTGCCGCCCCTGAGCAGCCCGTTCGGCACAAGGAGATGGAAACATGTCTCTCACAAGACATGAATATGACGATCTGATCGAACGTAGCGATGCGGGAGAGATATGTTTTATGTTTGATCCGACACAGTGCAAGGATTTCTTGCTCAAACTCGACAATCCAGAGGCATTAGCGACAACCGGTAATCCCCTCCGATTCGTAAATAATAAGGGACATTCTTCACATCTTCATGTTTTTTTTGCAAAGCGTCTTTAGCTTTGCTATGCTTCCTTCATGCTGTCAACGCCCAAGTTAATTCCCCTTTACGCAGCGGTTGCTCATATATTCCGCCTCCCCTAGAGACGGCGTATCTTTTCTATGTATGAGTCGACATCGAACTTGGATCTGGACCCCTGATAGCTCATGAAACGGATCTTCCCGAACACGGGCCTGGAGGGCCACGCCCGGTCATGGACGCCTCCGATCGACCAGGCACAGCCAACATAACCATTGGGGTCCCTGCCGTCAAGCTCATACCGGTCGTTGAGATGAATGGCAATCCGGAGGGCATCTGTCGGCGTTTCCGTCCACTCCAGGATCTTTTTGGCCCAGTACATCCTCATGTAGCCGTGCATCTTGCCTGTTTTCACCATCTCCATCTGGGCGGCATTCCAGAGATTATCATGGGTCTCGGCTGCCTCGAGTTGCTCGAGGGAATAGATATAGCGCCTCCTGTCCCGAGCGTGTTCTTTAAGGCTCGCTTGCGCCCAGGAGGGAAATCCATCGGCATTGTCATAGTTACTGTTATAGAAGCAGAAATTATCGGAGAGCTCACGCCGAACCACGAGCTCTTCGAGGAACGCCTCCTTTGATGGAGAGTCAATGGTCGATTTCTGTACCTCAAGGGCCACCCGTTGTGCAGAGATCTGGCCGAAGTGAAGGTAGGCAGAGAGACTCGACTGCCCGTCCAGGTTGGGATCGTTTCTTCTCTCCTTATAAGATTCAAGTTTTCGGGCGAGGAAATAGTTGAGCACCTCCTTTGCCGCCTTCTGGCCCGGTTGAAGCCAGTCGATCTCCGGAACCGATGTGTCTGCGGCAACTGCTCTGATGATGCGACCCCAATCCAGGTCACTCGGGTCATTATCGCCCTGGAAAGGATGGCGTTTGAGCTTGGGGAACTCCTCGAGGAACTCCGGCAGGGCACGCCTGAGTTTAGGTCTGAAGGTGCGGGCGGCAAATTCCTGCTTCGGGGAGGCAATCCAGGAGGGAACGATATTGTGGGCGTCCACCTCATAAAAGGGTATAGGGATTTTCCCGGCGACCGTTTCTTTCCAGTTTCTCTTGATCCTGAGGGGGTCGAAATCGGTGATGAGAGCTCCGAGCTTATGCTCGCTCACGAACCGCGGGATCATCCTCTCCGGTGGACCTAATATAAGACGGAAAGGGATATTTTTCCTCCGCAAGACCCTCTCGAGCTCTCGGAGCCCGGAGAGCATGAATCCATACTGCCTTATAGTGGCGTTGAGAAAGCCCGGCACAAGGCAGAAGGCCACGACAAGGGGCTCTTTGCGAAGCAGAGCGAGCTCCTGAGCGTAAAGGACGGCCCAGTTATCCTCAGTACGTTGGTCCCGGCTCATCCAGTACGCGATCGGTCCCTCTGTTTTGGCCCCATCCCTGAGCACCCGCACTCGTTTTCTGTTCACCGTATTCATGGGTTTTTTGAAGCTCGTTCAGGCAAATCTGCTATTCCCCTAATCCCTCCTTGTCCCACTGCTCATACAACTGCGTCTTCACCTTCCTTTTTTTAGCGTAAGCGAGGAGAAAGAGAAGTGCAAGGAAAAACCACAGGGCTGATGCGCTGGTAATGAGAGGGATCCAACTGAACCTCACCCTCAGGTACCCCCGCCATTGTCCCTCAAGCTGGTCAAGGTCCATGCCGTAGATCTCCGCAAGCACCTGGTCCAATGATTTGCCGAGGCTGTATTCCCGTATGAATCGGTGGAACGGCGGTCTGCCGTACTTGTTGATCAAAAAGGAGATCAGGTAGAAGCTCTGACAGTAGGCCAACTCGGCCCGGTTCTCATTCTGGGGGAAATGCCGTGTGATCTCAGAGAGCGGGATAAGGGTTCCAGTGAGAACAGCCCTCATGATGGTAGAGGTCCTGCGGAAGTCCCACTCCCTCGATTCGTACATGGCAACCCCCTCATGCAGCCAGTGGGGGATGTCCTCGGTTCCCTGAAAGGCCCTTCCCAGGACAATATGGGTGAATTCGTGCTTGAAGATGGTGCTCAATGCCATGTTGCTCGGTCTGGTTGCCCTTGGGGATAGGATGATAATCAGGTTTTGCCCGGGATAGGCAACCGCAGCCGACCAGTCATGGATTTTACCGGCGGGCTGGAGGGCCTGGTACATGGTCGATGTTGGAGCGAGATAGACCCTGGTAACGCCCTCAGGCTCAAGTCCCAGGTCGGCTGTGATCTCTCGCCTCAATCCCTCGGCCTCCTCGATGAGGCTCCTGACAGTTCTCTCGTCCTCGGGGTAAAAGGAGAAGGCGAAGTGCGGGGTCATTACGGTCGTAAGTTCTGAGGCGAAACAGGCGAGAGGAATCGAGAGAAATAGGAGAGATGCCACAAGATGGCACCAAAAGGATGGCAAGGTGGTGAGTGGCTGGTGAATCACCTTTTTGGATGAAAACAAATTGACTGGTGAGATTCCAAGCATGAGAAACCTACCCAAACAATCAGCATGTAAGGAGCTGGACGTTCTCGAGCCGGTGGGAGATATTCCCTGCGTTTCCATGACAGAATAGGATCACCGGGTAGTCACCTTTCAGGGGAAAGAACCATCCGTAGAGCCTTGGGAGGGCATTATTGGGCTAGCTTCAGGTGTTTTTAGAGCGGAAAGGCAGCGGTCTGCATAAAGCCGATCCGGCCGGGTTGATATCATAACCGTTCGGCTTGATTGCCTCTTCCCTATGCAGGCTCTCCGGCCTCTTCCAATGCGGCAACTGCGGGCAGGGTTTTCCCTTCCAACAGGTCGAGGAACGCCCCTCCACCGGTTGATATATACGTAATTCGATGGCTCTCTCCAGCCCTGTAGATAGCTACATCCGTTGACCCGCCTCCTGCAATGGTGAGCGCATAAGAATTAGCGACGTGATTGACGATCGAGGAGGTGCCCCTGCTAAAGGCATCCATTTCAAAGACTCCCATGGGACCATTCCAGACGATGGTTTTGGCCCCATAGAGAACCTCTGAATAGAGAAGAGATGTAGCCGGGCCAATATCCATAATCAACCATTTTTCAGGCACTTCCTGAATGGGCACAATCTTGGTCTCTGCATCTTTGTCAAAGCGATCAGCCACCACAGCGTCAACAGGAATGTAGAAACCGATTCCCCTGTTCGTAGCTGTTTTCATAAGGGAACGGGCATCCCACAGGAGCCCATTTTCCACAAGGGATTCACCAACTTCATAGTCCATACATTTCAAAAAGGTGTTGGCCATTGCCCCTCCAATCAGCAATTTGTCTGCTCTATTGAGCAGGTTTTCCATGGCGCCGAGCTTATCCGAAACCTTCGCACCACCGATAATTGCCACCAAGGGACGGGCAGGGTTCTCCATGGCCTGTGTGAAGTAATTGAGTTCGTTTTTCAAGAGAAAACCCGCGACACAAATGGGAACATGTTTGGTAATGGCAACCACCGAGGCGTTTTTGCGATGGGCTACTGCAAAGGCATCGTTCACGTATATATCGCAAAAAGAGGCCAGCTCCTTAGCAAAGGAATCATCATTTGTCTGTTCCTCCGGGTGGAAGCGAAGATTCTCCAGGAGCAGGACATCCCCGGCCTGCATATCTTGTATCATCGAGGTGACCGCAGGCCCGATACAATTCGGGGCCAATTTCACCTCCTTTTTCAATAGACGAGAGAGGCGTTTTGCCACCGGTGCAAGGCTGAACTTTGAGTCCACTTTCCCCTTGGGCCGACCCATGTGGGATGCGATGATTACCTTTGCGTTTTCATCAAGGGCATAGTTTATGGTAGGAAGAACTGCCCGTATGCGGGTATCATCGGCTATATTATTGTGCTCATCGAGAGGCACATTCACATCAACTCTGGTTAGTACCCTTTTCCCGGATAGATCGATATCTTTGATTGTTTTCATATTCCCCTTTCACAATGCGAACCATGCTGTTTATGGACGCCAACATACGAACGGTAAAAGGAAATCGGGTTGGACGTTACCCATGAATGAGCTGTTTTCATCACCTACCAAGATCCGGACAGATCCGTTTAAACTATTGCTACATACCATCTTTTTATCTATTGTACAATCGATTTGTGGCCGAAAGGCGCTTGATGTTCAATCGAAAATGGATTCAGACAACGTTTTTATGCGATATTCTCTAGGCGCGTATGGGCACCTATAGAAACTTCCAGCAACTTATTATAGGGGAACGGGAGGGCAAAGACTTCTCGATTCACGCCAGGGTGGGGTCATCCGGGGTGGCAGTCATCGCGCCCCATGGGGGCGGCATCGAGCCGGGTACCATGGAGCTGGCTGAGGCGATTGCCGGGAGCGCCCATAGCCTCTACTGCTTTGAGGGGACAAAAAGGGCGGGAAATTCCGGTCTCCACATCGCATCGGGATATTTCGATGAACCCACGGGCGTAACTATGGTCAGGAGCTCAAGGACCGTGCTCGCTGTACATGGGTGCAAGGGGCATGAGGAGGCAGTGTATGTGGGTGGGCTCGATACCGAACTTCGGGAGAAGATACGGCTGTCCCTCATCCAGGCGGGATTCAATGCCGGACTGAGCCCTCGATCCGAGCTGGAGGGAAAGAGCACGAAGAACATCTGCAATCGGTGCCAGAGCGGGAAGGGGGTTCAATTGGAGATATCACGTGAACTGAGAAAAAGAATGTTCCGGGGTCTCACACGCAAGGGCAGGGAAAACAGGACACCTGTCTTTCACATGTTTGCATCAGTCCTTCAAGATGTCCTATCCCATTCACCCAATAGCGAGCAATAAGACAAGGCCTCAGGTTCAGGATGGAGCGAGTGAGATGGAACTTCCGAACACCGTTGATGTGCTTCACCTGGATCATACTTCACTTTGCTGCCAATCGCCTGTCGAGCTTTGATTTGAATTGCATCTTGGTGAGGCTCAGGGCGCCGAGTTTGGCCCGACGAGCGATAACACCCGGCTCCTCCGGGATCAACGTGAGGTGCAGGGCAAGCTCTGCCTTCTCAGGGGTGAAGAGCCTGCGAATGATCCTCAGCTCTACGCCGCTTTGGGTGGCAGGAAACCCTCCTGGAAGGTTGTCAAGATGGCGCGTCCAGCGTCTGATAGATATCTTTTGTCACAATAGGTTCCTCATGTGTTTTGAAAGCTTTCCCTGTTCAACGATAGCAGGATAAAAGCCCCGAAGATAAAGCCTTACAATAATGCTACGGCGTTATCTTCTCAAGGATCTCGCCGGCATGATTCAGCAGAAAGAGCATAAAGCCGTGTTCGGCTGCATCCATTGCAAGCTGATCATATTGGATTGCCTGCGCCTCGTATTTCTTTTTATCATCGCGCGTTAAGAGACTAAGGCACTGCAAGGCATCCTCCTTTTCGAGAAAAATGGGTATATAGGATATGTCCTTTTCATAATCATGCTGTCCCAGGAACTGCTCATCTCCTCCTGGATCCTGCACCACCACCCATACCCACGTATCTCCTTGGATTACCGTGCTCATACCCTGCTCCTTCCTGGTGGTTACCGTTTAGCGGGTTACTGTCTGCTATGCCCAGATATCTTTGATGGTATCTATACACTACGTGAGTTCATTTATATTAGTCAACCCTTCAAAAAAGAATGCGCTTCATCATGCCGGGCTCTCGGTATAGGGTTGCTTAACAATAGGTGGTTTCACCTAGGATGATAAATAAAAAACACTAAAGGACCCTACCCCAGATCATGATTAGGCGTATCTACATCGTATTTGAGTAGGTTACCCGATTGTGTATGTCCTTGTAACTCGATATCATGAAAAAAAATGAGCAGATGGTAAAAAACCTTTTCGGTAGCTCGTTTTTTATCTACCCCCCAAGCGCTTCTAGCCGCCTGAAACCTCGCTGGGCCAAGTAGGTAGGTGGCGGCTGAAGCGCTTTTCTTTTCCTCATTAAAAAGGTGGTCTCACTCTCCAACAAGAAGATCAGCGGATAGAGGTAGCCTTCTCCTTCACGTCTTTTCTGGGTATCGGTCAGGGTTCGCGATCTTGCCTGCCGATGCACAGAAGCGCAAGCGGTGTTTCCTCGAAGGATTTTCTCGATCGACTCCTCGCTCAACGCGTTACGGCGTGGTCGTCTGTTGCCATTACTCCCCGTATTTCCAGACGGGGCACCCTGGCGAAGGACAGCAAATAAAGACAATCATCAAGAATATTGCTCGTAGACCAGTTCAGAGAGGATCGACTTGTCATAAAGCCTGGCCTCGATATCCACGCCGAAGAATTCGGCGATCGGCTCAAGGATTTCAGGGTTGTTTTTCCACACCGTACGGCCGGCCTCTAATACGATATGGATTCCCTTCTCGGTCATTTTGCCGAGAGGTTGGCGGCATGGGCCGACAGGCATGCCGAGGATTGCCATCAAGGTCTTAATTGGAAGGGGGTTTCTTCCACGGCACAGTACGGTTCCAAAGGGAGTTTCTTCCTGGGACTTGACCGTCACGATTCCAAATAGCGGCTTCAGGGCGCCCAGGAGTTTTTCTCCCTCAACCCTGTTACCTTCATTAAGACGTTCTGTCATCTCACGAACCGCCTTGGGAGCGATGTTAGAGGCCACGGAAATGACACCGCTCGCCCTTATGGCCGGATCGGTCATCATGTCAAAGGTCTTGTCGTCATCGCCCGAGAGGATTAAGAAATCCTCGCCGCAGCACTCACGGGTGCGTTTCATGTTTTCAATATCACCAGTTGCCTCTTTCACAGCACTCACATTAGGGTATTGCTGGTGAAGCATGGCGAGGTCCTCGGGAAAAAGCTGGGCACCCGTGCGTCCCGGGATCACGTAAGGGATGATGTGAATCTGCGGAAACCCCTTTGCCACAGGTGCAACATATTCCTTGCGGATCTCCAGCGAGCTTGGTCCGTTGTAGTAGGGATCAACAAGCAGGGCTGCATCGACCCCTGCATCTACTGCGTGCTTGGTGCTCTCAAGGGTTTCCCGGGTACTGTTGCTCCCTGTTCCAGCGATGCTCTGGCACCTCCCCTTACACCGTTCGGCCACTGCCTCGATGACCTTGTTGTGTTCTTCCCAGGTCAGGGTAGGGCTCTCGCCCGTGGTACCTACAGCGAGGATTCCGCTTACACCGCCGGAGATTTGGAACTCTAACAGTTTTTCGAGACCCTCAAAATCCACCTTGTTGCCCCTGAATGGCGTCACAAGGGCCGTATAACACCCGGTAAACATCTCACACCTCCTTTTATTTCTGATATACAGCAAAAAAATAGCTGGAGACCTCTCCAGCTTTATATCATCCAAGAGAGCGCTCCACGGTACAGACCGTGACAGTCCTGAGGATTTTCTCCCCAGTCCCAGCACACTTTCACAACAGGCCGAAAGCGCGCTTCGGCGATACCCCCTTTTGCCGTGAGATGTGAATGCGGGCCCTGTTTCCCTCTCCCACGCTTATTAATGGATACCGCTCCTCAACTCCTGTAATATCGATTTTTAACTTAGAGGATGAAGAACCGGGTGTCAAGCGAAAAAGCTACTGGTCCGAGGTACCTGAAGAGGCGATCACCCGAGATGAAAGGGGCATTTTTGATTTGAGAATATTTTCTCTTCAGTGTATGTTCTTCACCGAACCAACTATGGTGATTTGTTGGTATCACTGCTGTATAAAAAAGATGCGCAGGAGAGTACAGAGGAGAACCCCGAAAGGCATCCAACAAAAAACAACGGACCGAGTGTCATGAATCGCGAACTGTTTCACGTGAAACAGTTTCTCAGCAGCACGTAAATCCCGCTGCAAAGACTGTGAGATATGGGATTAATAATATCCATCGTGAATCAGAAAGGGGGCGTCGGCAAAACAACAACGGCCGTTAATCTCTCTGCATCGATTGCTGTGGCCGAGAAACGGTGCCTTCTTCTTGATTGTGATCCACAAGGAAATGCCACTACCTCTCTCGGTATAAACCCCTCAAGTCTTAACCCGAGCATTTACGACCTGCTCTTAGACAAAGAGGCTGAGACGGAAGTAATCCTGGATACGGAGATTCCCATGCTTAAACTCATCGGGGCAAACCCCGATCTATATGGCGCTGAGGTCGAGATGTTTTCCAAGGAAAACAAAGAATATCTCTTGCATACTATTGTATCCAGATTGAGACAACACTACGATTACATATTCATAGATTGCCCGCCCTCGCTTGGGTTCCTTACGCTGAATGCCCTTACCGCTGCTGATTCTTATCTCGTTCCGCTTCAATGCGAATATCTTGCTATGGAGGGCCTTACCCAGTTACTAAACACCATCAGGTTAGTCAAGAGAGGGCTGAATCCGTCCCTTTCTCTGTTCGGAGTCTTATTGACCATGTTCGACCGACGCAACAATCTATCATATCAGGTGGCGCACGAGGTACGCCACCATCTCAAAGACTCTGTGTTCCAAGCGGTGATTCCACGAAACGTATCGTTAAGCGAGGCATCAAGCTACGGTAAGCCGGCCATCCTTTATAACATCCGATCCAAAGGGGCCCAGAGCTATCTCGAGCTCGCAAGGGAAATAATAGGACGAGGAGGAAATAGTGGCGCCTAAACGTAAGTCTCTTGGAAGAGGATTATCTGCCTTGATTCCAGAAGGGGCTGTCCTGGAAGATGAAAGGGGATTTTTCCTCTGTCCCATTGAATCTATCTCGCCGAACCCCTATCAACCGCGGCAGGATTTCAGCGACGCTGATTTAACAGAATTGGCAAACTCTATAAAGGAAAAAGGGATTATCCAGCCCATACTCGTGTCCAGGACAAAGGATGGTCTCCAGCTTATAGCTGGCGAGAGGCGCTGGAGGGCAGCCCAGAAGGCAGGGCTCGATACGATTCCCGCATGGATAAGGGATGTCTCACCTTCCGAGGCCCTGGAATTGGCGTTAGTAGAGAATTTACAGCGCAAAGACCTCAATCCTATCGAGGAAGCATCAGCCTACCAGGAACTCATGAAACGGTTTAATCTCACTCAGGAGGCGGTCTCAACAAGGATTGGCAAGGATCGCTCTACTGTTGCCAATCTTTTGAGGCTTTTGAGGCTTCCGCAAACCCTTCAGCACGACCTGATAAATAACCGGCTGACTACTGGCCACGCACGGGTTCTCGTGAGCATCGAATCACCTTCTATACAACGCACGCTCAGGAATCTTATTATCAAGAAGGCACTCTCCGTCCGGCAAACGGAATCGCTGGCAAAGAAGCTCCAGGCCAAACCCAAGGATCAGAAGATTGAAGGAGATCACTACCTTGAGTCCCTGGTAAGTGATCTTCAACGATCATTGGGCACGAAGGTGACCATCGCGAAACGGGGCCAAAAGGGAAGGATCATTGTAGAATTTTATTCCGATAAGGAACTCGATCGTCTGATAGATCGACTCTTGTGATTTCCCGTGATCTGCCATCTCCTCTCATTCCCTTTGGCTACCCTCTCAATATCCTTAGGCCTGAGCACGATCAAAAGGGATCTATCCTAACAGATACGACCCTTCACCAGTGCTATGACTATGCTCCAGATATCGTAACACGTTAGCCTTTTGAAACTACCTGGTGTATGGGCATGGGGGTGTCTTTTTTCCCATCATACCCTTGAACAGGGGACATCAGCGTGCCGCTTCAAACCATGCGCACAAGCACTTGGTCATTGTCTTCTAGGGTCTTTGTCCGTGTGCGCCGGTTTGAAGCGGCCTCCCGACTCGTCTTTATTGGGGTATGATGAGAAAAAAGACACCCCCATGCCCATGCGTCTCACCAAGGGC
>CAYPNL010000132.1:0-2219 GCA_964412045.1 uncultured Desulfobacteraceae bacterium | reverse complement strand
ATGCTACAGGCCGAAGAAATCCAGCAACTCAAGGACGAAATAGCCCGCCTCAAAGGTCAAAAGCCAAAGCCTACAATCCGCCCAAGCACATTGGAAAAGGCCCCTAAAGATCAGGAAAAGAAAGACTCTTCAGCAAAGCGCCCCGGCTCTCATAAGAGAAGCAAAACCGCCGAGATAATCATCCACGAAACGATCCCCATTGCCCCTGACTCGATTCCGCCAGGTTCAACCTTCAAGGGATACCAACCATATACTGTGCAGGGCATAAAGATTGAACCCTATAACATTCGCTACCTTCTGGAGCGTTGGCAAACCCCTGAGGGAAACTATAGAGTTGGCCAGCTACCGCCGGAAGTCCAGGGTCATTTTAGTCCTGAACTTAGAAGCTATATCTTGTATCAATACCATCACTGCCATGTCACTCAACCACTTCTCCTTGAGCAACTATGGGAGTGGGGAGTGGATATCTCTTCAGGACAACTCAATCGAATCCTTACCGAAGACAACGATCTCTTCCACAAGGAAAAGGATGCCATTTTGTCAACGGGGCTGAAAGTCTCCAACTATATTAACGTAGACGATACCGGAGCCCGCCATGATGGAAAAAACGGCTACTGCACCCATATTGGCAATGAGCTGTTCGCCTGGTTTCAAAGCAGTGAGAGCAAAAGCCGAATCAATTTTTTGGAACTCCTTCGTGCAGGCCAGATGGACTATGTGATCAATAAGGATGCCCTGGAATATATGAATAACCAAGGTCTTCCGAAATCTATCCTTCATCTGCTAGAGGATCACTCCAAAAGGCAATTCACTGATCTCTCTGAATGGGAGGCCTATGTAAAGGAGTTGGGCATTGTCAATCATCGACATATCAAAATAGCCACAGAGGGCGCTCTCATAGGTAGTGTGCTTCATCACGGCCTGCCTAAAAGCCTGGTCATTGTCAGTGATGATGCAGGACAGTTCAATATCCTCACCCATGCCCTTTGTTGGATTCATGCAGAACGCAGCAGTAATAAGCTCATTGCGCCGAGTGAGGAAAAACGGCACATCCTTGAAGATGTCAAAGAACAGATCTGGGCATTCTACGAGGAACTCAAGGCCTATAAGGTTGCCCCGGAGGAAACGAAAAAAGCTCAACTGGAAGATAAGTTCGATGAAATCTTTACACAGAAAACCGATTATCAAATGCTAAACCTGGCCCTAAAGCGCCTCTATGCGAATAAGGACGAACTGCTGCTGGTCTTAGAAAGACCAGAAATCCCTCTGCACAACAATCTGAGTGAGAACGATATCCGCGAATATGTCAAAAGGCGTAAAGTCAGTGGCAGCACCCGCAGTGAACCTGGAAGACAATGTAGGGACACGTTTACCAGCTTAAAGAAGACCTGTCGTAAATTGGGCATCTCCTTCTGGGAGTATCTCCTGGATCGTATTTCAGGGAGAAACGAGATTCCTCCGCTACCAAAAGTTATGCTTCATCATGCTAATGCCCCATGATGATCTATCTATTCTCTTGTTTGAAAAAGAATCCACTCCGGGTATGGTCACGTTGCCTCAAGGGATATGTGTGTCTTTATGCCTCAATACCCGAATTTATTGAGAAGTTACTTTAAAACGATGTAACATCCTGAAATTTTTATGAAATTCAAATATGCGCGAGCCATTTTTCTTGACATTCAAATATTTAACAAAATCAATGAGTTAGAAAGGAGGCAATTGTATGCCCTGGTTCGCGATTGTCAGGTGATGATAACCGATTCATCCTCCTGAAAAGATTCGCCCAGCCCTGATACCTGAACATTCTCAATGCACTTGCCGCACAGGAAGTAGTAGCGCACGCTGTCCTCCATATGGTCAATGATCTGCTCTACCCTATCCTTCATCCTCTCAAATCCCTCACCGCTCAAGTTGCATTCGAAAACGCTATAGAGGACCCTTTCTCCATAATCCTTCATCGTTTTGGCCACCCTCGCAAGCCTCTTGGGATCATGGATGTCATAGCTTACTACAATATGTTGATCTCTCTCTGCCATGTATGGGCCTCAATAATACCTAAAATAAGCGGTTCCAGGTTCAAAGGTTATAAGTGGAGCTATATGCTCACCGTGATTGATGCGGCTTGAGTAGTGCCACACAGGAGCCTCTCTGACCCATTGGTAAGACCTAACGCTTGGTATCTATCAACACTCTTATCGTTAACAGGAAAGCAGGACATC
>CAYPNL010000131.1:0-4222 GCA_964412045.1 uncultured Desulfobacteraceae bacterium | reverse complement strand
ACCCTTACCGTCGCCATTGAGACGGGCACGGACCGATTACGGAGGGTCATTAACAAGAAGGTAACGAACAGGGAAATACTCGATGCCATCGTTCGTATTGCTAGGGCGGGCTTTTTCCACCTTAAGCTCTATTTCATGATCGGTCTTCCCACTGAAACGATGGAAGATGTGCGGGACATCGTCAGCCTGGTGAAATCCCTACGGCACCATGTCATCAAGGAGAGCAGGGGAAGAAAGAGGATAGGAAGGATCAGGTTGAGCGTTAATTGTTTTATTCCAAAGGCGTTCACGCCTTTTCAATGGTTTCCCATGGATACCGTACATTCCTTGAAGGATAAGCAAAGGCTCCTGCGGAGATCCATCTCGGCAGAGGGAGGCGTTACGATCGGCGTTGATGTGCCGAGATGGGCCTACATCCAGACCCTGCTTGCTATGGGCGACAGGAGAGTGGGCCGAATGCTGTGGGGCGCCTATATGAACGGGGGGAACTGGAGGCAGACATTTCGGTCCTCGGATATCAACCCGGATTTTTTTGTCTCAAGACAGAAAGACCTGAATGAGATCCTCCCGTGGGATTTCATTGACCACGGATTAAAGAAGTCATACCTGAAAGAGGAATACCGCCTTTCCCTCTCCGCAACCGAATCGCCTGCATGTGATGTTGGCAGGTGCACGAGATGTGGAGTGTGTGGCTAGTTTTTCTCTTTGTATCTCGTACGGATGGAGTAGCCCTGACTATGCGAGCATGCCGCCATCACAGAGTATGTATGTTCCTGTGGTAAAGGACGCAGCATCGGATACTAAGTAGAGCACGGCGCCTGCCATCTCGCTCGGCTGAGCATGCCTGCCCAAGGGTATCCGTCCTATTGCATACTCATAAATTTCCTTGGTTTCTATGAGTACCCTGGAGAGCTTGGTCTCGGTAAGACCCGGCAGCAAGGCATTTACCCGTATGTTTTTGCCACCAAGCTCTCTGGCAAAGGCCTTGGTCATGTGAAGGAGTCCTGCCTTGGTGATGTCGTAGATACCCTGCATAATTCCCGGGCTCAAAGCGCCCACAGATGCAACATTCACTATAGAGCCCCCACCTGATTCCATCATCAATCGTGAAGCATGTTGGATCATAAAAAAAGGCCCCTTGAGGTTTACATCATTCGTCTTGTCCCATGCGCCCTCATCCGCATCTATCATATCCCCGAAATATGGATTCGTGGCAGCATTATTGACGAGTATGTCAAGCTTGCCGAATCTGTCTTTCACCTCCTTGAAGAGCGCTTCTATCTGCTCCAGATGGCCCACATGACAGGCAATGGCCTCAGCCTTGCCGCCCCTCTCCTTTATCTTTTTTGCAACCTCTTGGAGGGCCTCTATTTTCCTGCTGACGAGTATACAATGTGCCCCGTAATCAGCCAGGGCCAGGGCTATGGCCTCACCGATACCCCTGCTGGCCCCTGTGATAAGCGCAATCTTGCTGTCTAATGAAAACGTAGCCATGCTTGTCCTCCATCTGTAAGGATCATGTTCCCTTCATCAGATTTCGAAATTTCTCGAGCATCTTTTTCGGGGTCACGGTCGGTCTTTCATATCTCGGAAGCTCTCCTTCTATGCCGAACAGGTATTTCGCGATGCTCTTTAGGCCCTCTAGGTCGTACCTGCTCATCAAGGTAATCGTTTCCATCTGTGGGGAGCCGCCGCCGTGGAGCCCTGCCACCTGTGTTACACCGGACAACTCTGAGACGATCATGTTTTCGATTCCCCTGAAACATCGGTGCTGATCCTCTGACGAGACCTTGGGATTTCTCATGAGGTATTTATTCGCCAGGGCTCCTGTTTCTTCAGAGAAGAATTCTTCCTCAAAGGGCATGGTGGAACACAATCCCCCGGCGAGATCGGCAACTACTTTATACTCATTATAAATCTCTTCTCCGGCCAGTCTCCTGCCTGCGTTGGTCAAGATCTCATCAGGTATATAGGTTCCTGATGCCGATCTCTCACCCCGATAGGCGCTCATCTGACCAGCGGCAAAGACAAGCTCTGCCGTGCCGATCAGGTGCGATAGTTTATCCCTGGCATGGTCTTCTCTTTCAATGCCGCTGTATTCTGATACCAGTGCTGCCGCACTGGCGAGAACCTCTGATATGGCGGGTTTGCAACCAGTGTAGGAATGCCGGTGGTAGTGCGCGAAAAGCAGGGCAAGGAATCCGGCAAAGGGCGTTTGCCGTGGATCTGCCTTGCCGTCCAGGAATACCCTTTCTCGGGGAATAAAGACATCATCAAAGATGGTAAAAGATTCGGCATCCCCGACTTCTGCAATGGGAGCCTTGAGATAGTTCCTTTTATGCTGGTAGGCCGGCCGAACCAGCATCTTTACCCCTTCCCAGTCGGAAGGTACGGCAAATGCAACGGCATAATCGTGATCCTTTTCGGTCATAAATCGAGTCGGTATAGCTATTATTTCATCGCTTACCGGCGCAGTGGTATTATCGATCTTTGCGCCTCTCACCACAATGCCATCGGACCTGCTCTCGATTATCCTGAGGTAAAGATCAGGATCAGCCTGTTCATGGGGCCTTTTAATCCTGTCGCCTTTGGTGTCGGTCTGGGCGCAATTGGCGCAGATGTCATTATCCTGCCAGTATCTGAGATATTTCAAGAAATCTTGATTTGTCTCGGTACCCAGGAATTGATCCATCTCATAGGTGACCACTGAGAGGGCGTTCATGGCGTCGATCCCCATACACCTCATAATACAGCCTCCCACCCGATGACATAAGAGCCTTGTCATCTGTTGCTTTTTTAAAAGATCATCCACGCTTTGATGGATGTGGGTGAACCTGTTGATCTTCTCCCCTGTGAGATGAGATGTTGCAGTGCACAGATCATTCCATTCCGGATCATTCGCCCTGTCATAGGTTTCTTTGATAACCCGCACCTGGCCCGCGAGCCTCTCATCAGTCCTATCTACCTTTTCACCACCCATATACATATTCTTTCGGAGTTTTTTCAAACGATCATAATACGCATCAAAGGTCTTTATTCCCATGATGATCCCCCTTTTATCCTTACGGGTTGTCCTTCTTCATTGTGATATCAGATCAGGAGACGGCCTTAAACTATATGCTAGTTTTGACAACTTTCACTCCAAAATCAAGAGAAAATGAGGGCGAATAATAGATTATCGAAAAGGGAGCATGTTTTTCTTGACTCACGTCTTATTCTCACTTATTGTGATAGTCGATTTACTGCAAGCGCTTCGAAAGGTTTGGTCTTTCAGAGGACTATCGATACGTTAATCTGAAACCCAAGAGAGTCGCCTTGATGATCAGGGAAATGGACCAGACTCTACACGCCACTCATATGATTCGCTGTTTTTCCACCCGAGAAAAGAAGATTTCCCGCTCTTTCAGGTCGGCTTATCCTCCAATACATGTATCTACTCAGGTAGATAGGCTTTAGGCTGAAGACTGTTAGGAAAAAACGAGGATACAGTTCATTTGGAAGCCATGTTTGCTGTGAGAACCTGCTGTTTCTTCAACAAAGTGCGGCAATAGCGCTCTTCTGGCACCTTTCAGTTGAAATGTGAGATCCGCCTGCCGAGCGGCGGGCAGGTTCAATGAATACGACCAAGGGTTTCTCAACAAAACCTAAACCTACATAAGGAGGGGGCATCATGAAAATTTCGAGATTTGTCTTAGGTCTTTTGATCGTGTTTTGCCTCATGATAACAATCGGTTTTCCTGCCTGGGCAGCCGAGACCGTCAAGATCGGCGTTATCGGGCCCATGAATTTTGTGCAGGGCAAGGGGCACTGGAACGGGGCAACGATGGCTGCTGAGGACATCAATGCCGGAGGAGGCATCCAGGTCGGCAAGAAAAAGATGAACGTTGAGCTTGTTAAGGCAGATTCTAATGAGTTTTTAAGCATGACGGATGCGACTAATGCTATGGAACTCCTCCTCACCCGCCACAAGGTAGACTTTATTGTGGGCGGTTTCAGGACCGAGGCTGTCCTGGCAATGCAAGATATGGCCATGGATTATAAAAAGATCTTTATCGGCGTCGGGGCTGCCTCTGATGAGATCTGCACTCGGGTGGCCGAGAACTACGACACCTACAAATACTGGTTCCGGGGCTCCCCTTTCAACTCCACATTCCTTGGCAGAACGAGCTTCATCCATTTGGGCACCGTAGCAGCCATATTGAAAGGGCATTTACACATCCCT
>CAYPNL010000130.1:0-6135 GCA_964412045.1 uncultured Desulfobacteraceae bacterium | reverse complement strand
TCAGCAAAGAGGTTGCCTGAAACCCTTGCGGAAAGGAAGGGATGGGTAGATAGGGAAAGACTGCTCGGGCTCTCAGGGCGTTCCCGAAAGCCGCAGATTGCATTAGCACAGAGATATGAAGTGGTGCAATATCCATCCCCAGCAGGGGGGTGCCTGCTCACGGATGTGGTATTCTCGCGGCGCCTCAAGGATTTGACAACCATGGATCCAGGCTTTTCAAGGCGAGACCTGGAACTCCTTAAACAGGGGAGACATTTTAGAATTAGTGAGAGCACGAAGGTTGCGGTAGGCCGAAATGAGAGGGAAAACGACGTGATTCTTTCACTCGCCAGGCAAGAGGATGCGCTAATCACTCTGGAATCATTTCCGGGACCAACCGCGCTTGTGATAGGGGATCCAACCCCTGAGGATCTCGAGGTAGTTGCTGCGATCACCGTTTCTTACAGCAATGCTCCACGAGGCCAATCTATTGCAGTCAGGATCATGCGGGATTCCTCGATCCAGATGCTCTGCACACAGAGGGATGAGAAAGCGCTTTTTGATCGTTTCATGATATGAGGGAGTACCCACCCATTTTTGATGAGCTGGAGAGGGGATATACCAGTGATGAGACTTATCTCTTCAATAGCTTCTGGATAAAGGTCGCTTTTTGGAGTTTTTCCAAGTTCTTTCTCTTGTGTGCAAGTTCTTTCTCCCTTTTTTCCAGGAGAAGAACGCCCTCAGAGATATGCTCCTTCATCCTTTGACTCTCTGTGGAGAGATTCAGGAGTTGGATCTTCTCAACTCTGGCGAGTTTCTTATTCTTGAGTCTATCAATAGTTGCAGCGATTTCCTCATACTCCTTCCTCTGTTTGGCAAGGGTATCCTTTTGGGTTTGTATAGAGGTAATAACATTGTTTATACTCGCAACTAAGGTATCCTCGGATTCCATGGTGGCATAGAGATAGACGAAGGAGAGGATCAGGGCGATGACAACCGCGATGATAATCTTTGCGATAGTTGAGAGAAATGCAGATATGCCGGCGAATAGAGACTTAAACCTCCCCCCTAGGTCCGCAATTCTGTCGGCATATCTGTATGGAGAGGCCACCTTTCCGCCTAAGGTGTTGCTAATATCTCTCAAGGCCGTTTTAAGCTCCTTCAGGACCAGGAAGAGTTCATCACCTAGGTCCCCTGCACGACAGGTAGCCTCTATGGCAGAATCATCGGCTTTCATCGATGAGGCGATCTCCTTGAGCTTCGCCAGTGAGCTATCGGGATTTAGGACTTCGGGAAATATACCGGGAAAACTCCCCTTGAGCCATGATAAATAAGCCTCCAGGTTATCGAGGTTCGCTTCAATGTCCGATGAGTATCTCTTGAGCATTCTCTTTTCACAGACGTATTCCGAAGCTCCGGTGATCATGACAGCTATATCTTGTATGACCCGAATCGCCTTGTCCATATCTTTTTGTTCGGTATTTGGCATAATTCACCTTGCTCTGCATTCACCTATAAAAGAGGTTCTTCGTGATTATGGTTCCATCCGGGATATATGCCTTGCGCTTAGATTGATTCGCGATGGTTACATTCCCTTTTACAACAATTCCCTTGCCGAAGTAGACATTTCCCGTAATGCTCAGCGATTCGCAATCAACGAGAGAGGGGGCGCCATTGATGAATCGCTCCTTTAATTGATCGATTCGCTTATAGTAGTCCTCGTCCAGATCTATCCGTAAGGGACCGAATCTCCTTGCAGGATTCTTTACGATCCTGCTGTCTGCGGTCATTACATAACAGTCGGACCAAAGAGCGAGGAGATCTTGGCTCTTTTTGACAGGGGAAAACCTTGCCCGTGGAACCCGTATCGCAGCGGCATTTTCAAAGATAGAGACGGCTGATCCCATAGCCGTTTCAATCTGATACACTTCCGGTGAGGTGTCATCTGTGGGGTCAATTCTTTTTGGGTTAACGATCATCGGAAGGGTAAATCGCCATATACCCTCTTTCAAGCGTTCCTTCAAGGATACGAGATTAACCCATATATTATTCGTATTGAAAAAACGGTACATATTGGTGTCTTGAAATTCGTCTATCTCTTGCTCAGGACACTGGGCGATCTCCCTGAGGATGAGACCGCCGGTTCGCCTTAGTCGCGCAAGGTGCCCGCCCTTTGTATCCGCGTTCGTTCTATCGGCTGCCTCCATGATAAAGGGATGATTGCCAGAGGCGAAGTAACCGAGCAATGCCTCATCCATGGTAGCCCCGAGGTTATCGGAGTTTGATATAAAGGCGTATGTATAGCCTTTTCCTATCAAGGTATCGAGCATTCCCGAGGTGATTAGGGCGTTGTAGATATCACCATGCCCAGGGGGGTTCCATTCACACTCCGGATCTCGGGGCCAGTGTCCTGGCCCCAGGTTTTTCTTGAGCACCTTTGGAAATTTGTGTTGCAGGAAGGAAAGGGGAATATCATCCATGGCCAAATCAGGATAACGTTCGAGGTATTCTGTGCTGTCCTCATCCGTTTTAAAGCTATTCATAAGCACAAGGGGGATCTCTACCGCAAATCGCTGCCTGTAGCTCATGATCTGCCTGGCGATTATATCAAGGAAGCATAATCCATCCTTTACCTCAATGAGCGATTTAGCCCTTGATAGGCCCATGCTGGTGCCCAGACCACCATTCAATTTGATAACCACAGCCTCCTTGATCGCCAGGGCTCCCTGCCGGGTGAACCCATTGAGGGTTTCCATATCGGCTATGTCGGTCTCAGTAAGGGGTGTGATATCCTGTTTTGAAAGCAATCCCCTTTCACCCCTTAGGAGGTTCTCATAGTATCGTCTGAATAGCTCTATGACTAAAGGAGGGATGCCCTCGTCTGCCATCTTCCCTTTAAAGGGGAGGAATCGTTCCTCGATCTCGAATTCCCTCATCTCAGCGCCTATGGTGTTAGCTGTTCATACGTTTTATTCAAAACTTATAGGAAATAATCGTTAATATCAACAGGAAAGAACGCCAAAATGGGGTTCCCAGGACCTGACTCTTGCCCCAACACGTTTCATAATTGCTTTGACAACAGAGGATCGTTTATATATCTTTGATGAGTCCTTAGGTTGATATTACGCGGGAAGGGAAATTCGATGACACAAGAAGAATCTTCATTCTTGGAGCAATTTGACCCCCACTTTCAAAGGATAAATGAGGAGCTGGGCAAGGTCTTTGACACCCGTGTGCCGCTGATAGAGGAGGTGGGAAGCTATAGTTTGCTGGGAGGGGGAAAACGGCTACGGCCGCTGTTTTTTGTTCTTTCCTGTAAGCTCTGTGATTATCATAACAGTGATATGTATTTACTCGCCACCATTTTTGAGTGTATTCATGCAGCGAGCCTTTTACACGACGATGTGATCGATAATGCCTCTGTCAGAAGGGGGAAGAAAGCGGCAAATAAGGTTTGGGGTATCCCAGCAGCAGTATTGGTGGGTGATTTTCTCTTCTCAAAATCCTCGAGGATTGCGGCTGAGAAGACGCATGCAGAATTTCTCCGGGTACTCGCCGAGACGGCCACCATGATGTCCGAGGGCCAGATATTGGAATATGTTAATATCCATAATTGGAATATGAACAGGGAGCGGTATATGGAGATAATCACCTCCAAGACTGGTGCACTCATGTCTGCTGCTTGTTCATGCGGCGCTATTGTTGCCGGGGCAAGCCAAGCCCATATCCAATCTCTGAGGGATTTCGGCCTGAACATGGGGATTGCCTTTCAGATTGTTGACGATATCTTTGATTATTTCTCCACGGTTGAGAGAACCGGAAAATCCATAGGCCGTGATCTAAGGGAAGGCAAGATTACGTTGCCGTTGATATATACCGTTTCCTCATTCCCGAGTGAGGAGCAAGAGAGGCTAGAGGATCTTTTCAAAAGCGGCACGGCATCGGATAGGGATTATGCGAGGATCACAGAGCTTGTGAGGAGCAATGGCGCCCTCGGTCGATGCCGGAGGGATGCCCAGGAGCATGCGAATCGCGCAGAGCAATGTCTCAGCCTTTTCCCCGAGTCCCCAGAAAAGGAATCACTTCTGAGATTAAATCAGTTTGTCGTGGACAGGGACCACTAAGACGCTCCATCAGAGCACATCGTAGGCAATCTCACCAGGGGCAAGGGACTCATCTGGAAAAATGTTCTCTATCGTAGCACCTGTGATAGATTCCAAGCGCCTCAGTCCGCCATTCTTGTAGCCCTTCAGAAGGGGGATGTCCCTCTGATGGGCGTGGAGAGCCACGGTCTTAGCTTCTCCCAGGGAGGGGAGGTACGGCCTCATCCTGTCGATGTGCATGGCGGAACGAACCAGAAATCCAAGGCAAGGATGCCACGGGCCGGCAATGATCTCCCCGTTGGCAAGCAGAGAAGGGGAAGCCATGAGCCCGATTCTGATAACGGGAATTCCTGAGGCCTCAAGTTGCATACATGCCTCTTTGCACATGGATATGGTATCCTGTAGCCCCATCGGGTTATATCTTCCCTCCTGGTACCACTGGGCCAGCTTGGTGTCCTTTAGGACGAGTGTTGGATAGAGCCTTGCCACATGGGGATTCAGGCCAATGACCTTTTCAATTGTCTCCATGAATACCTTTTCTGAGTCTCCAGGAAGACCTGGCATGAGCTGTGCCCCTACCTTAAACCCCCTTTTTTTTAGTAGGCGAAAGGCATTCACTGTATCGCCTGCGGTATGGCCGCGATTGGAACGCGCGAGTACCTCGTCGTCCATTGACTGGACACCGAGCTCAACGGTTGTTACTCCGTAAAATTCAAGGATATCCAGCTTTTCCTCATCGATGGAGTCCGGCCTCGTGGAGAGCCTGATTGCAGTAATACTACCTTCTTGTATGAAAGGCCTCACTGCGCTGAGCATGCCGACCATAGCGGAGGTTGGAATCGAGGTGAAGGTGCCTCCGTAGAAGGCGACCTCCTTGTGTGTATAAGAAGAGAAGCTCTTTGTTCCCGTGGCTGACTCAATGGCTGTTTTTATATCATCCGGAGTACAAAGATGCTCCCAGACATTGGTAATAGTCCTTTGCTGGCAGAATACACATCGGTGAGGACATCCCTGATGGGGAATGAAGATGGGAATAATGAAATGTTTTTTTACTCCCTTAGACAAGCCAATGCCTCCTTTGCGGCATTTTGCTCTGCCTCCTTTTTGCTTTTTCCCATACCCTTTCCGAGCAAACCCCCCCGTATGCTGACCTCGATGAAAAATGTCTTATCATGATCTGGACCTGTGTCGTTCACGAGCCTGTAATCCGGAGTTGTCTGAAAGACCTTCTGCGAGAGCTCCTGTAATTCGGTTTTGAAATCGACGCTCAGTTCACCATTGCCGATTTCCTCCAGCATCGATTCGAACAGCCGTGTGATTACCAGGGAGGCATGAGGAAAACCTCCATCGAGATAGATGGCTCCTATAAGGGCTTCCAGGGCATCGGCGAGGATGGAGGGCTTTTCTCTGCCGTTTGTCCTTTCTTCGCCCCTGCCGAGAAGCAGGCAGTCTCCCAAATCCAAGATCCGGGCAATACGGTAGAGAGCAGTTTCGCTCACAAGAAATGCCCTGTGTTTAGAGAGATCCCCCTCCTTCATTTCAGGGAAGGATTCCATTAGGAGATGGCTGATAGCGAGGTTGATCACCGCGTCTCCAAGGAACTCCAGCCTTTGATTATCGGATATCCTGGGATCCTCCTTTTCGTAGACATACGAAGGATGCCGAAAGGCTTGAAGCAATAGTTCATAGTCTTTGAATGAGTAGCCCAGCAGGGTGCACAGGGACTCTGTATTCTTTGGAGGCATTCCTTGGTTCATAATGGTGGCATAGTAAAATCAATATTGTCGAAAGTCAAGCCTGCCTCAAAATCCTCGATTGATTTTAGATGAAATCAATCGAGGATTTTGAGATGTATAAACAATTTGACCTTTCAAGACGATTTGATATAGAGAAAGCAGCTTTAAAAAGGCGTGGGCATGCGTGGGAGTAAAAGAAAATTTCAGTAAATAACCTTGGCTTTTTCCTTGACACCTACAATAGCGCTCTGTTAAATAGCCTCCTGAAAAATGGAGCTACAGGAGTCCCGGAAAGGTAAGTCTTTCGAATTCCAAAA
>CAYPNL010000129.1:0-5743 GCA_964412045.1 uncultured Desulfobacteraceae bacterium | reverse complement strand
GTGAAGTACCACTTCAAGACTAACCAGGGCATCGAATGCCTCACCCAGGAGGAGGCAGACCGGATCGCGGGTATTGACGCAGACTACCACCGCCGAGATCTTTTTGATGCAATCAAGCGAGGCGAGTACCCGAGCTGGACCCTGAAGGTCCAGATCATGCCCTTTAAGGAGGCCGAGACCTACCGGTTCAACCCCTTTGATCTGACCAAGGTATGGCCCCACGGCGACTACCCGCTGCACGAGGTCGGCAGGCTGATGCTGAACTGCAATCCAAGCGATTTTCACAGCGAGATCGAGCAAGCGGCATTCGAACCGAACAACCTGGTTCCGGGGATCGGTCCGAGCCCGGACAAGATGCTGCTCGCCCGCCTGGTTTCCTACACCGACGCCCACCGGGCACGCCTAGGCGTCAATTACAAACAGATCCCGGTCAACCGGCCGAGGGTGCCGGTGCACAGCTACAGCAAGGGCGGTGCGATGCGGATTGAGAAGGTCTCGGATCCGGTCTATGCGCCTAACTCAAAGGGCGGCCCCGAGGCCGACCCCGAGCGCTATCCCGAGGTGGCCATCTGGAGTGCAAGCGGCGAGTTCATCCGCGCCGCCTACACCAAGCGCAAGGACGACGACGATTTCGGACAACCCGGCACCCTGGTGCGCACGGTCATGGACGACGCCAAGCGCGACCTGCTGGTGGCTAACGTGGTGGGGCACCTGAAAAACGGCGTATCCGAACCCGTGCTCAAGCGCGCGTTTGACTACTGGCGCAACATCGACAAAGCGATCGGCGAGCGCATTGCGAAAGGCGTAAAAAGCTGATCGCGTCTCAATCGTTGATGAACCGCCGGCAACCATGCGCATCATGGTGGGGGCATCTCGAGGGCGCAGCGTGTTGTCACGATACCACGGTGAAAAGGAGATTCATTTGGACCCATAAGTTCATCGAGTCGTGATGGCCATAAACAGGAAACAAAGAACACACTAAAATTGAGGAGGGTTTTATGAAAAAGGCACTGATAGGATATGAGAGCAGAAAGGGCCACACTGAAAAAATGGCTAACTACATTGCCGAAGGCGTCCGTCTTGCAGGCAACGAAGCAACGGTAAAGGCGATAACGGGAATCAAGAGTGAAAAGGACATTCAAGGGTACGATGCCTATTTGTTTGGCTGCCCTACCTACCACAGGGATATGACAAACAGCATGAAGACATTCCTGTTTCTTGCTGATAAGGCTGATCTCAAAGGAAAGATAGCAGGCTCGTTTGGTTCGTATACCCACAGCGGAGATGCACCGAAGCTCATACTGGACACCATGGAAAATGTCTTTCATATGAACGCAACCAATCTCGGCTCATTTAATCTGCTGGAAGATAAGGTTGAAACTGATGAGGGTATGAGGTCATGCCAACAGTACGGAAGGGCAGTAACGGAATAACCCGCTTCAATCTTGTCCA
This sequence comes from uncultured Desulfobacteraceae bacterium, assembly GCA_964412045.1. Taxonomy (GTDB): domain Bacteria; phylum Desulfobacterota; class DSM-4660; order Desulfatiglandales; family B25-G16; genus B25-G16. The sequence continues at coordinate 4,291 of CAYPNL010000129.1, read as the reverse complement.
AAATCGAATTATTATTGGGACAGCTTGTTTTGCCGAAAGAGCATGAATTGAAAAAATCCCCCTTTGGAAAGGGGGATTGAGGGGGATTTTTTAACGAGAGTCCCTATAAATCCCCCCTGACCCCCCTTTAAAAAGGGGGCATTGTAAAGAGGAACTCGTTTTTAACTTTCTCATAGCATGCAGCAAAAGCAAGGGGGTAACACTTCAAAAAGGCCTTTTTTGATTTATTTTGGACAGCAATGAATCCGCTTATTAATGCGGGGTGATGTTTTCTAGGTCAATGGCACAAGGCACAGGCAGGGATCTCATGCATTTTCCCTAAGCCCTGTGTCTTTGGTCATACGATGAAAGTACCGTGGTTCATGCATGGATCCACTGGTTGCTTGAGGGTTCGAGCGAAGTTCTAACCGGAGGAACCCTATGTTGGTACAACAATCTTTTGTCAAAGGAATTGCACATAGTTCCTATTTGCTCGGTGGCACAAAAACATGTGCGATCGTTGATCCGCGCCGCGACGTCGATATTTACCTGGATGCGGCGGAATCCTTGGGGATGAAGATCACCCACATCCTGGAAACACACCTCCACGCGGATTTTATCTCTGGGCATCTCGAGCTCGCCGCTAAAACGGAGGCCGGAATATATGCCCCTAAAACGGCCCAATGCACATTCGATCACATTCCCTTAACCGAGGGCGATACGGTTACAATAGAAGATATGGTATTGAGCGTGATGGAGACACCGGGACATACTCCGGAGCACATCTCTTACGTCGTGACGGATCAAGGGAGAGGCCCCGATCCGGTAGCTGTTTTCTGCGGTGATACACTTTTCGTGGGCGATGTAGGACGTCCCGATCTTTTCCCGGGCAAAGCTCAGGAGCTCGCTTTTACCCTGTATGACAGCTTGCATGAAAAGCTTCTGAAGCTCCCAGATTTTTGTGAGGTATACCCTGCGCACGGCGCCGGATCACTGTGCGGCAGAGCTCTAGGAGCCAAGAGGACAAGCACCATCGGCTACGAGAGAAAGTACAACGGAGCACTTCAAATCCACGACAAGGACGCATTCGTTCGATCGCTCTTAACGGACATGCCGGCGGCTCCGGATCATTTTAGTCGGTGCAGCGCCATGAACGCAAACGGGCCGGCCCTGGTAAAGAATCTTCCTGCCTTAGAGCTGTTTTATCCGGCAAGCTTCGATGAGATGGCAAAAGCAAGGGGTGCGGTTGTCTTGGATGTCAGGGGCTATGATGCATTCGGGGGCCAGCATGTTCCTGGATCGTACCACCTTGATTTGGGCGGCAACTTTGCCACCTTTGCGGGGTGGATTGTGCCCCCTGAAAAAGAGATCCTGCTGGTAGCGCTGGACCGCAGTCAGGCCGAGGAAGCAGCAGTATGGCTCCGGCGTGTAGGACTCGACCGCGTTGTCGGGTATCTGAAGGGCGGCATGTTCGCATGGGCAACGGCAGGGCTTCCTACAGGGCACGTGGGACAAGTATCGGTGGAAGAACTCCGACAGATGAGCACCGGAGATCGGACCATGACTATCGTGGATGTACGGGCGCCAAGCGAATACAAGGGATTCCACATTGAGGGGGCTGTGAATATCCCGGCCCCTGACTTGAGAAACCGATACCGTGAGCTGGATCCCGGTATCGCCGCTGTTCTCGTGTGCTCCACCGGTATTCGCTCGAGCCTCGGTGCCAGCATCCTGAAGCAGCACGGATTCAGGGATGTATTGAACGGCGCTGGGGGCATGACAGCTTACGCTGAGGCAGGCTACGGGCCGGAGTGTCCGGTGTGCGTCATACCCCATGGGCCGCATTTCACGGGGAAAATAGATGAAAACAATGCTCGGCGCTCAGAAGGTCTGCGGGTTGAGAGTGTGTCTTGAGCATGCCGATCAGAGAGAGGTTTCCCGGAGTTTGTCTTACTAAGAGAGAAATGACCGATGGATTGGCTCAGCATGAAGCAGTGGTCACCCTATGCTGTCGGAGCCGGGATCGGCATCCTCAGCTGGTTCACCTTTTTGCTTTCCGACAAACCAATCGGATGTTCGACCGCCTTTGCTCGAACCAGCGGGATGATTGAGCGCTTATTTCGAGGAAACATAGTGGCGGAGAAGCCTTACTACGTCAAATTTGTTCCAGTGGTGGATTGGGAGTGGATGCTCTTAGTAGGCGTGATACTCGGATCCTTTGCATCGGCAAGTCTTTCAGGGCAGTTTCAGATCGAATGGATCCCGGAGAAATGGTCGGTTGTATTCGAATCTTCATCGCTCACTCGGTGGCTTGTTGCATTCATCGGAGGGATTATTATGGGATTCGGCGCCCGATGGGCAGGTGGGTGTACCAGCGGGCACGGCATTAGTGGGACGCTTCAGCTGGCGGTAAGCAGCTGGCTGGCAACGATCTGGTTTTTTATCGGAGGCATTGCCACGGCGATGGCTATCGTTACATTTCTCGCCGGTTAACGCAGGAGGGGATTTCATGTTTGTGCGCCTTCACGCTCAAAAAGGCTTGCAGCTCGTCTTGGGGCTGATCATGGGAGTTATTTTCGGATTTCTGTTACAAAAAGGGGGTGTCACCAATTACGATGTCATTATAGGGCAGCTGCTCCTGAAGGATTTTACCGTCATCAAGATCATGCTTTCTGCTGTGATAACCGGTATGCTCGGCGTTCACGCGCTCAGGAGCCTTGGCCTGGCACAGCTCCATCTCAAAACCGGTTCTCTCGGGGCATCAGGTATAGGCGGTTTCATATTCGGAGTCGGGTTCGGCATGCTTGGCTACTGTCCGGGAACCGTTGCGGGAGCGGTGGGCCAAGGATCCCTTGATGCTCTGTTCGGCGGGATAGCAGGCATTTTGATCGGCACCGGAATGTTCGCAGCCCTTTTTCCAAGACTGGAAGCCTCCGTGCTCCATAAAGGATATTTTGGAGAGCTTACCTTGCCCCAGTTGTTTAAGGTCAATCCATGGTCGGTTGTTATTCCAGCTGCCCTGGCCTTGACGGCCCTTCTCGTCCTATTCGAGAAGGCCGGGCTGTAAGGAACAAGGAGCTATGCAGAGGCCTCAGAATAATCTGTTCGGGGCGATGGTAGAGCTGCATCACAAGGGGGGTTCTTTTTCTGGGTGTGGATTCTTTACTTTCCGGACGGCTCCTGGTGCATATCCTTGAACTTCAGCAGTCCCGGGGCCCACATGTGCTTGACAGGATCCACGTCCACGTGGATCACGGCGCGGGTTTCAGCCTCTATAGCCTTCATGAGAGCCTCTTTTAATTCCCCGGAACTTGAAACCCTTGCCCCAAGCGCACCCATGGATTCGGCCAGCTTGTCAAATGCTATTTCACCCAGGTCGGCATTGATGGTCTCTTCCGAGGCCAGGCTCTTCTTGATGATCGTTTTCAGGGACGTCCAGGTGCACCACCCCCGGCCTTCCCTTGCATCTTCCCCCCAACCCCCGCCGTAAAAGCTCAGGCACGCGGGCAGGTGCGGAGGCGGAGCCGGACCACTTGCTCATGGGCTTGATGACTGCGACCTGATTAAAGTACTGGTAGGCGCCCCCCCGGTCCGGGTAGGTGACGGCCTTCCTGCGGGAGCTGGTGAGCAGGAGCACCCGGTTTCCCTCTGCATTTTCAGCGGGGATTCCGGCAAGGGCGTTTGCCGTTCCCGGGCCGTTGCTGGCGATTGCCACGCCCAGATAGCCCTTGAGTCTGGCGTAGGCCCCGGCCATATGAAGGGCTGTGGACTCGTGGCGAGGCGTGATAAGCTTTATCCCGTGATCTTTAAAGGCCTTGCACAATGCGTGGTAGGAACCGTCGACGATGCGGAATAGCGGGTCGACGCCCTCTTGCTTTAACATCCCGGCGATTATCTCGCCTGCTGTGGCAGTGATGGACATAGATCCCCCTCTTAACAGTTTTTTGGAAAAACGATTCGAAACTCAAACATGTAGCATCTGAATGCAGTCAATTTATCCGTCTCAGAAAGTCACGTCCTCTTTGCGCGGATTCTTTACCGGGTTTCTTGGGTCTATTGCATTACGGATAAACAGTAACTATCATATAATTCGAACATTTTATCTCTCATTGACCTTATCTAAAGCTTTTCATATACTTGTCGCTTCGAGGCGAAGCTTCGTTAGGTGTATTGCTCCAGGGCCGATCACAATCTTATAGTGTGGATGCATAATCACTTTATGATAAATGCAATGAAAAAACCCGATGCAAGCGATGATCCTTGCTGCCGGGGACTTTGAACCCAAACCAGAAGGCCATTGGGCTTTGAATTT
>CAYPNL010000128.1:0-4341 GCA_964412045.1 uncultured Desulfobacteraceae bacterium | reverse complement strand
CAAGCCGCATTATATAACATTGCAGAGCAATATTATTGTTAGAAAAAGATTTCATCCGGATTCATTACAATATGACCACCATGAAAGATAACCATCTATATCTTATAATAAGGAATATGACATGGATCAAGTTATAAAATCGTTTCACGATTTTATGCAACGCGGCTTGCCTGCCTCCGGCAGGCTTCACCGCTCCGAAAAGAGGAAATTAAATCAATGTAAAAGTCCAGGTGCTGGTGATGTCTCCAGAATTTATGGTAACTTAGATAAGCTTCGTGGTGCTGTGACGGAATATTTCTAGAGGGATAAATCATTTGACAAAGTCTCCTTTCTCAGGTATCAAAGCACTGCATTCTGCATTGGCAATGAAGTCTGCCATGAACCGCCCTTCTTGAAGGGATGATGACTTCTGCCTCAAGATTCTTTTGGGGTAGGAGCAATAATACCTGCCCCACCTGAAATCCCAGGTGGGTTTTTGTTTCGATGCCCTGCAAGGTCACCACCTGGCAGGGCATTGCTTTTTGAGGGATATATGCTCAATGTATATAAGGAACTGCGGGAGGGTGCGCTGGGATTTCATGAATCGCATCAAAATGAGCTTCATGAATTTCCGCTATGACCTCAACCTCAAGATCGACGCCACAGAGGAGGGCATAAAAAGGGCGATTGACAAGGCCTTCGAATTGAAGCGCCAGGGGACGGCTGAGATGGAAGAGGCCCAGGCACTGCTCCGTCAGGACCTGGATAAAATCAGGCAGATGAAAGCGGATCTTCAGGGGATCCACAGTTCCCTGGAGGTTTTGTAGGTGGAGATTGCCCTTTTAACCGGGCATGTTTTCCTGGAGCAGGCGAATGCCCATACTTTCCGGATGAAAGGAGCATTTGTGCTACCTGGCATCAATCGTGATGTTGTGGCCTTTGTCATGGCCCGATGGCAGGACTCGGGCGGCTTCGGCTTTGCCCCCACCCTTCCTGCAAGCGTGGAAGACACATACCACGCCCTTCGAATCCTGGAGATGATCCGGCCTGTTTCTGAAAGAGAACTCAGGGAACTCAAGGGAAATCAGGATCTAAAGGCGTTTCTCATGCACAAAGAGGATAAGGAGACCTGGTCTTTTAGAACCGCATACCAGTACCTTGCTTTGTGTGCCTTTTGTGGGGTATGTCCCGAGCATGGCTGGCTCAAGAGGTTTCTGGGAAAAGGACTCAAAGAGGTGGTCTCTCTTAGCGAACGCTACTACCTCATGAGAATCCAGAGGGAGTGTCTATCCTCCGTAGCAGAGTTACTGCGGAGGACGGGTCCTGAAGCTCCATCCGTGGACCACTACATAGTTTTCGATGAAGACCAGCCGGAAAACTGGAGGACCGCGGATGAACTCTGGATGTGCCTGTACCTTGTTGAAGGATCACCGGAGGCACTTCATACCACAAAGAAAGAGCTGATCGAATGGCTCCGGGCCTGCCAGACGCCTGATGGCGGGTTCGGCTTCTTACCGGGGACTACGTCTTTTATAGAGAACAGCCATTGGTGCCTTAGTGCCCTCGCCCTATTGAGCAGCGCGCCTCTATCTCCTGATATGGCCCGGGATTTTATCCTGTGGTGCAAAACGCGAGGGGGAGGCTTCGCAAGAAAACCCGGTGCGGCCCCCTTTCTTGATGCTACCTTTCATGCGGTGGCTAGTCTTTCTTTGCTTCAGGTGCTGTCCAAAGACCAATGTTGTACCTCTCTTCCTGAAGCACCATAAATCAAATGAGTCCCGACTGCGGTCTCAAAACTTAGATAAACGGCGCACATTAAGAGGCTCAGCAAAAATCTCAAATCCCTTGACTCATTTTGTATAATTCGGTAAACAAAAAAATACCAAAGGCAGTGATGGAGTTCACCTAATAGCCGCCCAGACCGGGCTAATGACTCCTGCCATCAGAAACATGGCGGGCGGATTGCCCTTGATGATAAGTAACTCCCGCCAATAATCACGATGGGAGTTTTTTATGGCCCAAATCGATCCTCAAAAGACCCCTTTTATATTAATCGAAGGAGAGCCGTTGCAAACCAGCTATGGAGAAGATTTATTTAGGGCAATATTCAAAACAGACGATACTTGATGCCTGTCTGTATGTATACTATAGAGGAGTGCATACAAAACCGCACCGAAACTACATTAAAAGATGGAGGATACGTTATGAACTATAAAGTAAAAAGTTTGCGCGCTATGGAGATTTTGGATTCACGAGGCAACCCGACCATCCGCGTGTTCGTAACCCTGGATAACGGCCTGAGCGCTTCGGCTTCCGTTCCCTCTGGAGCTTCGACAGGTGAGCATGAAGCGGTTGAATTGCGCGACCGGGATGAAAAACGCTACGGCGGAAAGGGGGTTTTAAATGCAGTCAGGAATGTCAATGAACTGATTGCTCCGAGCTTGGCAGGGATGGAATCCTTCCGCCAAGATGAACTCGACCGGATCATGATCGATCTTGATGGTACACCGAACAAGGGAAAGCTCGGAGCCAATGCCATTCTCGGTGTTTCTATGGCTGTGGCCCGGGCAGCGGCGGTTGCTGCAGGGCTTCCGCTGTACCTCTACCTCGGGGGTCCCGGAGCCGTTCGCATCCCCATGCCCATGATGAACATCCTTAACGGCGGGAAACATGCCGATAATAGCGTTGATTTCCAGGAATTTATGGTGATGCCCATTGGTGCACCCACCTTTGCCGAAGCCCTGCGCTACGGCGCGGAGACCTTTCACGCCCTCAAGGCAATCCTTAAAAAGAAAGGCTACAGCACAAGCGTCGGTGACGAAGGAGGGTTTGCCCCCAATCTCAAGAGCAATGAGGAGGCCTGCGAAGTCATTATCGAAGCCATGGAATCTGCCGGTTACACCCCGGGAAGGGATTTGGCCATTGCCCTCGATCCTGCGGCGAGCTCCTTTTTTGAGGCAGGGAGCTACCATCTGGACAAATCCGGCCGGGGAAAGAAAACCAGCTTGGAGATGAACGATATCTACCGATCGTGGGTTGAAAAATTCCCTATTCTTTCCATCGAAGACGGTCTCGCCGAAAACGACTGGGAAGGCTTTTGTGAGCAAACTGCGGCCTTGGGCGACAAGATTCAGATCGTCGGCGACGACCTCTATGTGACCAACACCCGTTTTATTGAACGCGGTATTCGAGAGAAAGCGACCAACGCCGTTCTTATCAAGCTGAACCAGATCGGCACAGTCACGGAAACTATCGAGGCTGTCAATCTCTGCCGAAAGGCCGGTTGGGGATTTATCATCTCCCACCGATCAGGGGAGACCGAAGATCCTTTCATCGCCGACTTTGCCGTGGCCATGGGCGGCGGGCAAATCAAGACAGGTTCTCTCTGCCGCAGTGAACGCATGGTCAAGTACAACCGGCTCCTCGAAATCGAGGCAGAGCTAGGGCGAGCGGCCGTCTTCGGCAATCCCCTGGCCTGAGGTTTCCTGTGCCATGAGTTCGCAATAGGCAAAGGTGGAGGTGAAGATAATGAATCGCCTAACCAAGAAGGATTGCCCTTTCTGTAGGATGGCCAGACACGAGCTGGAGACGAAAGGTATTGTATGAAAACCAAAGATCCAAAATAGCGGGCGCTCCTCACTTCTGACTGGAACGAATGTCTTGCATCCTGCTGACCTTTTGATTTTATTGGGCATCCGTCATATCCCAAGCAGAAGCTTCGCCGTGGTGAAGTAAATGAAAAGCCCTGTAATGTCGACAATTGTGGTAAGGGCGGGGCTTGCCACCACAGCCGGATCGAATTTCATCTTGGCCGCTCCGAGAGGGAGCAGGGCGCCGATCAAGGTCGATGTCAGGACCTGGAGACCGAGGGCCGCTGTTTTTGAAATGTCCCCAGGATGACGTCCTGAGATATGTGCCCGTTTCATGGCTCACCTCCAAGGGCCGCACCCGCGATGCGTCCCCGGGGGTGAAGAGAGGCGCCCCTAAAGGGGCAAAAACAGGGGAGTGCTCACCTCCATGGGGACTGCAATCGCACGCTGCGGCTCAATTGAGCTTTCTATTGTTGCGCTATACATGCGCGTCAATGGTTGGGCACACGGGCCATCGTCGTCTTCCATTATGTGTTCCCTTAGAATGATTCTCAAATACGCTGAGGCATCGCCGCGAGAATCTTCGGTATAATAATGCTCTACAAAGATTCGCTTCCAATTCTCATTTTCAGTTCTGCTACCACTTTACAGTTGGATAGTCAATCTTGAAAAATACTGAAAATTATTCTTGACAAAGATTTTTGTTTTCATTAGATAGGACCTGCCATTTCTTAGATCTCTCATGTTACCGCTGTAGCTGTGCTCAAGAAAG
>CAYPNL010000127.1:0-6299 GCA_964412045.1 uncultured Desulfobacteraceae bacterium | reverse complement strand
AGGGTCATTGGAGAGATCACAGCGGATATGTCCGGATCGGCTCCCATGAATAGGCTCCTTCAGGGCGATGTGGGTTGCGGAAAGACCGTGGTGGCCTTTCTCGGTGCATGGATTGCAGCAAGGAACTTCTATCAGGTGGCGTTCATGGCTCCCACCCAACTTCTGTCAGAACAGCACTACATCAGCACCCTTGAGCTCGCCCGGAGGATGGGCCTCAAGACGGCGCTGCTCACCAGCGGCATGGGCGCCGGGGCTGAAGAGGTGAGGGATCGGGTGCAGAGGGGCGAGGTAGACATAGTCGTGGGCACTCACGCCCTCATCCAGGAGAGCGTGGTGTTTCACAGGCTGGGGCTAGCGATTATTGACGAACAGCATAGATTCGGTGTGGCGCAGAGGGCCAGGCTCAAGGCCAAGGGTGTATGCCCGGATGTGCTTACCATGACGGCCACGCCCATCCCCAGGACCCTGGGCTTGACCCTCTATGGAGACCTCGACATATCCGTGATTGATGAGCTCCCCCCGGGCAGGACGCCGATCCGGACAGGCCTCTTCCATGAGAGGGATAGGGGGAAGGTCTACTCCTTGATGAGAAGGGAACTAGATAAAGGGAGGCAGTGCTATGTGGTGTATCCCCTGATCGAGGAGTCGGAGAAGATAGAACTCATGGATGCAACGCGGATGGCCGAAGAGATCGGGCGTGTGTTTCCCGATTTCCATGTAGGCCTGATCCACGGAAAGATGCCTGTGGATCAAAGGGACGAGGTCATGGGCTTATTCAAGGGGGGTGAATTGGATATCCTTGTCTCCACAACCGTGATAGAGGTGGGAATCAACATCCCTAATGCCACCATAATGGTGATCGAGAACGCGGAGCGATTCGGCCTTTCCCAGATTCATCAGCTCAGGGGCAGGGTGGGAAGGAGTTCCTATCCGTCCATGTGCCTGCTCCTGTCATCAACGAGGCTCACTGATGAGGCTAGAAGGAGGCTGGGGGTTATCGTGAAGAGCAGCGATGGGTTCAGGATTGCGGAGGAGGATCTCTCCATACGCGGCCCGGGAGAGTTTATGGGTGAGAGGCAGTCCGGATTCTACCAGTTCAGGGCCGCCAACCTCATGAGGGACGCGAGGATGCTCTCAGAGGCGAGGCAGGAGGCATTCAGGCTCCTTGAATGCGATCCGGAGCTTGCCCATCGCACCTATGGCCTTCTCAGGCGGCTATTCAGCACGAGCCTGGGAGGATTCGGCGAGTTTGCCGATGTAGCGTAGCAGGATATGCATGGAGCTTTGCACCTCTCTCGCCTTGCCTGTTTACTGAATATACTCTGCGCAGTGATGAGTCATTATGTGAGATCATTACCCCAATGCTCCATCTCTCCATTACTCCAACAATCCCATGACTTGCAGACATACGTCCGGCTCCCTTCCATTGAGGCAAACCACCTTTTATACGTCAGGTACATAATAGTAGTTGCTTTTCTATGAAAGACGGTTATAATGTCTTTACTGTTGCATAGAGCCTTTTTGGCATCGAGACGAAAACCCGTAAAGAACTCTAGACAACTTCTTTACGGGTTTTTTATTACCTCCGTGTAAACCTCATTTCCGGAGGTGGCTGTAACGGAGGGTCGAGTGAGGCGGATTAAAGGCCGGCGCGTTCAGGAAGAAGGCTCTGTGTGAGTCCGCCCCCAAACTTATTGAGTCTTAAGATTATGATCTCAGGTAAGGAGGAGAAGCATGAATATATATGTGGGGGATTTATCATACGATGTGTCAGCGGAGGATCTTCGTCAGGCCTTTGAGGCATATGGCGAAGTAGGCTCTGCAAATGTTGTTCGGGATAAATACAGCGGTCAATCGCGAGGTTTTGCGTTTGTGGAAATGCCCAATGACGGTGAAGGGCAAGAGGCGGTTAAGAACCTCAACGGCAAAGAACTGTCCGGGCGGCAGATAAAGGTGAGTGAGGCGCGTCCTCGTGCGGATCGCGGAGGATACGGAAGACGCGGAGGAAGTAATAAAGGGAGATCGAATTTTAACCGTGGAAGACGATACTGATCCGCTTGTCTCCCCATCGTTGGGCCGGACAATACAAAAAGGGTTGAAAAACGAAACAAAGGAAAAGGCACGGGAAGAATTTTGGGCCAAGACCCATCTATTAGGCGTGCTCACCATCGTATAAGCGCGCATGCGTGGGCTTGAGAAAAGAAGTAGTAGTTCAGGTTCGCCCTCACGAAAAAAAGACTCCTGTGTATGGAATACGCCAGCAAACAGAGATCTCCTCGATGATTCGAGGGGCCGATCTTTCCTCTGCAAGGTGATCCATGCCGAGTCTTTCAATCTATTCCTGTCTGATATTAACGCTGCCTGCCGGAACGTCGCGTGAAATCGTGGAAATCATTGGTTTGGCATAAAAAAGAAAGGGATAACACCGCTTACGAAGGACGGAGTTATGTACGGATTGATTATGAAGTTTTCAGAATTGGACTTAAACTCACAGATCCAGAAGGCCCTGACGCATATGGGCTATCAGGATTTAACACCCATACAGGAAAAGACCCTCTCTCCTATCCTGAAGGGGAAGGATCTTTTTGCACGGGCAGAGACCGGCTCGGGCAAAACCGCGGCCTGCGCTATTCCATTGGTCCAGATGGTTGATCCCTCGCTCAATGCCATCCAGGCCCTCATCCTGGTCCCTACCCGTGAGCTGGCACTTCAGTATGTGGAAGAGATCGATAGGATTTCGAGGCACACGGATGTGGTCCCTTTTGCCATGTTTGGCGGATTTTCGGTGGAGATTCAAAAGGCAAAGTTACGGCACAAGGTGCATATTCTCGTTGCAACGCCTGGACGATTGATCGATTTTATCTATCGTATCAGGTCGATTGACCTCTCTCGTGTGCGCACCCTCGTCTTGGATGAAGCGGATGAGATGCTGAACATGGGTTTTATCGAAGATATAGACTTCATCATGTCCTGCCTGATCCATGAACACCAGACATTGTTCTTTGCGGCCACGATGCCCAAAGAGATCGATCGATTGGTCAGGACCTATCTCAAAGACCCTGTCAGGGTGGAATTAAATACGGAAAAGTTGGCTCCGCAGAGTCTCGCTCACCATTTTCAGTATACCCGGCGAGCTGATCGGCTCAATGTTTTGATCGGTTATTTGCAAACGGAGAAGATCTCCCAGGCCATCATCTTTTGCAATACACGACATCATGCCGAGAAACTGCTACAGGATCTGGAGAGGAGATTTACATCCATCGAATATATCCATGGAGGCTTGGAACAATCGCGGCGAACGTCTATCTTCGAACGTTTTCGCCGAAACGAGATCACCTTTATGGTTGCCACAGACGTTGCCGGTCGGGGACTCGACTTCAGTCACGTCAGCCATGTCATTAATTATGACTATCCTTACGGCCTGGAACCCTACACCCACAGAACAGGAAGGACCGGGAGAATGGGGCGAGCAGGCATTGCCATGACCTTTGTGACCGAGCATGAGTTGGAGGATGTGAAATCCCTGGTCAAGGGAAATCATATTGATCCTGTGTGGCACGACGCAGCGCCGAACCTCCAGGCCGTACACAAAGATACGTGGAAACGAAACGGTAAAAGGTTCCAGAAAAAGCGGGTCCACCGGGAAAGACAAGCTCCTCCTATGAGCTCTGCCTTTTCACGAGCCGAGGCTACCGTATCAAGATACCAGCCCGATGCATAGAAGCCAAAACGTGTCTCCTTTTCGAGACTCGGAAGGGATGCTGTTTGGAGGTGCTATGACACTACTAATGGATCTAATTTCCTCATTGGATCTCAATGCAAAGGTCAGGGATATTAGGCAAGGGGTCTTTCATACCGCAGTGCTCACGCGCAGCTGCGGCCTCGCAGCCACGCTGCCTCGCGACGCGCTCAGGCAAAACCCGCCCCTAGTAAAGGAACCCGGCTCCTTGTTGGAAAAAAGCGTATCCGAGTTGACCCGCACGGCGTTCTCGGAAAGCATACTCGAAGCGGCCATCGGCATGGCAACTATAAATTCGCTCCTTGAGATCGACGAAGATCGCTGCGTAGAACTCAATGCACAAGATCTCATTGCCGAAAAAGGCGCAGGCAAAAGAATTGCCATAATCGGACATTTTCCTTTTATCCCCCTCCTGAAACAGCATGCACGGGAGGTCTGGGTCATTGAGAAAAATCCTCAGCAAGGCGATTTGTCCGAAGATCAGGCCCAGAATGTAATCCCCCTGGCCGATGTGATAGGCATCACCGGCACCAGCCTTACCAACCACACCTTTGAAGACCTGCTCAAACTCTTCAGCCCGCGGGCCTATGTGGTCATGCTGGGAGATACAACACCCCTTTCTCCCGTTCTTTTCGACTACGGTGTGGATGCCATCTCGGGAACGAAGGTTGTAAACATAGAACTGGCCCTCAAGTGTGTCTCACAGGGAGCCACCTTCCGGCAAATCAAGGGCACCAAGCGCCTGACCATGATAAGGTAGACTTTGAGGGATCATTGCAAGCATTTTTCAGGGAAAGGGTATCTTTTCTTTGAAAACCAACGGCCATCACTGAATCCCGGATAATAACCCTTGGCGAGACGAGGGATCAGCTCAACGGGCTTCTAGCATGTCTACTTAGCCATCCGAGAAAAAAGCGATAAGCTGTTCCCTGTTGCGATCGTATTCTGGCTGCAATAATAAAGGGCACTGTTCCGGCTTTACCTCGCCGGCGCGCAGTGCAGCTGCAAACGCAAGACATGTCAGGTAACCGCACTTCCCGCAATTAGTCCTGGGGAGGAGTTTGTAAATGTCATATACCGGCGGCAGTTTTCGTTCTCTCAACCGGGGCTTTATCTGATCGCGCTCTTCCCAGGTTTGGTTGACAAAGTCTACTGCTTCTCTGGATATAGCGGACACGTTGGATCTGTCGGCAAGCACGGCGACTTGGATTTCATAGGGACGGAAGGCATATCGTATCTTGTTTCTCGATCCGATTAAGACATGATTGACGTGATCATACCAGGGATCATCGAGCACAGCATTAAGATACGGGAGGGCCGCCCTGATATCGCCCTTTAAAAGCACCCGGACGCTGTAATTCCCGCTGCCAGGGTGATGATGGTCTTCTACCAATTCGAATTGGTAGCCAGGTATCAGTTTGTTCGAGGCCATAAAGATAAGATAATAACGAGCAACCAAAATAGCAAGCATTCGGTTACCGGTGGAAGGATAGCTCATGAAAGATGACCCGACTGAGCGGACTCTTCCGATACATTCGGCAATCCCGATCCCGGATTATTCAGTCCTAACCATGACAAATCCGACCTTGACTATTGAACCGAAAATCACCTAGCATGGCCCTGCAAAAGCGATCAGCGCGAAAACGATGACGGGTAAAACGGCTTATGCATCAGAACATGACAACCGAACAGCAGGCGCACATGATCCAAGAAAAAACAGTGGCAGGTTTGAAGATTTGGTTTGAGCGGTATGCGGAAGGCTTTCACAATGGAGTCCCCGAGCATGACTGGAACATCAACCTCAAGATAGAGCACACGAAGCGGGTCTGTATTGAGATCCTTGAGATCGGCAGGTCCCTCCACCTGGATAGCGACGGCCTTCGCCTCGCTGAGGTGATAGCCCTGTTCCATGATATAGGCCGCTTTGAACAATATGACCGGTACGGCACCTTTCTTGATCTGAAATCAGAAGATCATGCCGCTCTCGGGGTCAAGGTCCTCGAACGTGCAGGCGTTCTGAAAGGGATTCACAGAGACATCCAAGGACTGATCAAACGAGTTGTCGGATATCACAACCGGAGAACGCTCCCGGAACATGAAACAGAAGACTGTCTCTTTTTTTGCAAACTGCTGCGTGATGCTGATAAACTGGATATATTGAGGGTTGTCACGGACTATTACCAGAAACGTGACGGTATAAAAAACGGGAGCATTGAGCTGGATTTGCCCGATTTCCCGGCTGTATCCGATGAGGTATGTGCGGATGTGAAAGCAGGGAGAATCGTAAAGACAGAATCCCTCAGGACGCTCAATGATTTCAAGCTGCTTCAGATGGCCTGGGTATATGATGTCAATTTCGCCCGGACCTTCCAGCTCATTAGAGACAGGAATTATCTGGAGGCAATCCGCGATGCCCTGCCCCGTATGCAGGTGATAACAGATATCTATGCTCAGCTGTGGGCTTACGTGGAGGCGCACTGTAAGAGCGGGTAGCTCGTAGAAGAAGCTCAAAGCTGAAAGCTCTAAGCAAGAAGAAGCTCAAAGCTCATAGAAGAAAGGC
>CAYPNL010000126.1:0-6417 GCA_964412045.1 uncultured Desulfobacteraceae bacterium | reverse complement strand
CTTCGATAAATAATCCATGTCCACCGCAACCTTGGGGCAATATGCAAAACACCGTCCTTGGGAAAGGTTGCAGGGGAAAAGTATGGCAGTCCGTCCCTTGTAGGATCTAAAATAAGGGCAAAGATCAATACAGGCCCCGCATCCCGTACAGAGATTTGTATCCAGGACTGTCGTTTGGAGTTCCTTTTGTCCGTTGACAGTATTTTTTCCTCTCATGCATATCCCCTAAACTTCACTGCCCTCTGTTGGTCGTAGCGTTTCTCTTATCTCCGATCATATCACTTTGGGTCACCGGCTTGAACAAGCTTCCTGTCCCATAATTAAACCAAAAAGCATTTTATCAAAAAAATGGTACGATAAATAATGAGCAAGGAGTCTCGTCATCCATCAGCTGCTCTGCTGTTCTAACGACCGGCATCTTTACCTAAGACTATGTTAGCATCTACGATTAAAGGCATCCCCTGATGAACGACCACGGGGTTGATGTCTATGTGCTTGATAAAAGGATATTCAGCACCCATATGGGATAGTGCAACCAGGATGTCGGCCATCCGTTCCCGGTTCAGAGGCCTCATGCCCCGGAAGCTATCGAGAAGACGCTTCCCGCGGATTCGTCCCATGAGTTCAACAGCTTCTCTCCTCGATAACGGGGCCAGGGCAAAGACCACGTCCGGGTCCAGTTCGGCGAGGATTCCTCCCAAGCCGAACATGACACAGGGGCCGAATTCCCGGTCCCGGAGAAAACCGACAATCAACTCGTAGTCCTTGTCAACCTGTTTCTGAAGGAGAATACGGCCCTTGGGTCCCAGTTTTGGCACTATTTCCCCAAAGCTCTTCTCTAGTTCTCGAGCCGTTTGAATGTGTAGGATGACCATGCCGGAGTCGGTTTTGTGCATATCGCCCGGTACCAATCCTTTGAGAACCACCGGATAGCCCATCTCCAGGGCAGCGGGCAGTGCTTGTTGTTCCGTCGTAACGATTGCTTCCTCGACAACCGGCAAACGGTATTGTTTAAGGATCTGTTTGCTGTCATGCTCATCCATGACCGGCCCCTGTGCAGAGAGTTCCTCCAGTGAGACGGTAATACCCCTGGTTATGTCTTCTTCTCCCGATGATCTCGAAGAACTCGCCCTCCCGGGCTTATAATTCCCCGCTGCTGCAAGGCAGTCACTAATCCGTGAGATCTCCCCATGAATGGCCAGTCCGTTTTCACGGGCACTTTTCCGAAAGGATTCTGAACCCTCCCTTCGTCCCATGAGCCAGAAAAAAACAGCTTTACCCGTTTTATCAGCCTCCTGTTTCAGAGCAGCCATATCCATAGAATCATCCTCCAGGCCGGCGACATAATGGATAAGGAGGGCGTCCACGTTCGGGTCTTGCAAAACAATGGGGATGGTGCAAGCGTAGGCCATGGCCCTTCCGTGGATACCTACTGCCGGGAAAAGATCGATGGGGTTGGATACGGGCATCCAATCCGGAAAAACATGGGACAACTCTTTTTTGGTGGCATCGGAAAGCGCTGCAATTTCAAGACCTCGGCGTTCTAGGGCATCACAGGCCAGAATACCTGCTCCCCCGCTGAGGGTGATAATTGCCGTCCGCGCCTTGGAAGGAATTGCAGGAAGTATGGTCAATGCATCAGCCACATCCATCATCTGGTAGATCTCCTCGGCAGAGATGATGCCGCACATCTTAAAGATGCTGTCCAACAGACGTGAATTCCCGGAAAGGCTATAAGTGTGGCTCATGGCTGCCAAGGCACCGGCCTCGCTCTTACCACCCTTAAGAACCACAATAGGTTTTGACGAACTGTTTGCCATGTCAGCAAAGAGCCTTCCACGGGACATGGATTCAAGGTAAAGGGCAACAACATCAGTCTCTGGGTCATTCATAAAGTAGGCCAGGAGGTCACATTCATCCACATCCACGCGGTTTCCAATCGAGCAGGCCTTGGAAACGCCGATGCCCCTTCGTGTTAATTCAGCCAGAAAAATGGCGGAGAGCATGCCACTTTGAACAATGAGGGAGATCCGGCCCGGAATCAGGCCGTCCAAGTAAATGCTCGGGGTCATGAAGGTAAAAAAGTATTGTTTCCTGACGTCCACCAACCCCATGCAATTGGGGCCCCAGAGCCTTATGCCCCCTTCTTTGGCGATCTCTTGGCAGTGCTCCTGGAGGGCTACCCCCTCCTTTCCCACCTCGGCAAATCCGGCGCTCTGGATGATAACGCGCTTTACCCCTTTTCTGGCACAGGCTTCCACAACCGGTGGGACCAGGCTTGCGGGCACCACCACGATGGCCAAATCCACAGGATGGGGTATGGCTTCCAGAGAAGAAAAGCAGGGGATCTCAAAAATTTTATCGTAGTTAGGATTAACCGGATAGATGGGGTTTCTGAAGCCATACAGGAGATTTTTCATCACCTGGCCGCCCAATTTCTTCTGGCTGGCCCCGATTACGGCAATAGATGATGGATCAAAAAAGGTATTCATATCCCTTGAGATCATGAGCAATGACGTGTTTGGCAGAACATTTTTTCAGCGGTTTTTCACAAGATCCAGGAAATTTTTGGCTCTAGACCATATGCTACACCTTTTCTGGAACTCTCATAAGCAAGGCCAAAACGATAGCCGCAAGCGTTGCGAGAATACACATCGCTATGGTGTAGTAGTACGAGTGAGTGATATCAAACAGATACCCTCCCATAAAAGAGCCAATGGCTACACCGATACCGGCCATAATCACTACAAAGCCGAATATAATGCCTGTTGCCTTGAGTCCGAAATAATCAGCCGGAAATGCCCCTATAATACCAGCCCACCCTCCAAAGCTTATGCCAAACAGTGGTGCAAAGACAACAAACATCCATAGTTCATTGGAAAACAAAAGCCAGACCAGCATTCCAAGCTGAAAACAGTAGGCAGTAACAAGGATTGGTTTCCTTCCTAGTTTGTCTGAGAGGAAACCGGCACCAATTCTCCCGATGATACTTGCCCCACCAGCTAATCCGGCGAGGAGGCCGGCCATGGTGAGCGGGATGCCATTATCGGTGAGAAGCGGCACGATATGAAGCATAATGGTCCATAGAGCAAGGGCTATAAAGAGCCAGCTAAAGCTAAAGACCCACAAGGTCCTCGTTCTCAAAGCCTCAGCAAAGGAAAAATCCCCATGAGATTCCCTTGGGCTTTCCGGTTCGATGCTTTTCCTTGGAGCTTGTTTAACAAATATGGCAATGGGGATAAAAATAGCAAAAGCCATAATTCCTACCACGGTATAAGCTATCCTCCAGCTGTAGGATGAAATGAGCCAGGCTGCCAGGGGAGACAATACGAAGGATCCTGCCCCTAAACCGGTTGCTGTTAGCCCGATAGCGAGGCCTCTTTTAAACGTAAACCATCGAGAAACCGTGACCATCATGGGGGCATATATTGCAGCAACTCCCCACCCAAACAGGAAGGCGTAATAAATATAAAGCTCCCACAACGTAGTAATTCTACTCATCAACGTCATTGAACCAGCCAGACATATGCCGCCAAGTAGAGCAGTTACCCTGGGACCGAATCTATCTGCCAGCCATCCGGTAAAGGGGGCGAAAATATCGTGACTGATGGCATAAGCACTAAATGCGCCGGCTGTCATAGCCCGACTCCAGCCAAATTCAGATGCCAGGGGCTTAAAAAAGACACTGAAAGAATATACCAGTCCGAAGGCAATCAGGTTTGCCAGAAAGGCCATCCCTACTACTATCCATCCGTAGTAAGAAAGCCCTGATTCTTCGGAAAAATCATTCATTTCTCATCTTGGTATGCTTGATTGCTGTTAAAAGACCATACGGGGAACATCCAAAGGCTTTTGCGGATATCTGGATGACATCACAGGGGAAGAGGGCGCATAATCTGTTTGGATCCTATCCCTTCTCGGCGTCGACTTATAGGTTCAACAGACGCTGAGCATTTCCTCCTAGGATAGCCTCGATTTCCTCTTTGGTGAATGTTGTTCCCTCAGCTGCCTCTTGTGGGAGATTGACCAGGAGGCTTGCCCACTCTTTCACCGGCACAAGAGGTTCGAAGATTGGTCCATCCGAGCCAAAGAGGATCTTTTCTTTCCCACAGATATCGATGAGTTGCCTCAGCTCGTTACAAAATAGCTTGAAGTTCCTCTTAGCCAATATTTGCCATTCTGCCAAGTCTCCGAAAAGGTTAGGCAGGTAGTAAGCCGACCCCGCCCAATCACGCCACCAGTACTGGCCCATATGTGCAGCGATTATGGTCACATCCGGAAAATCCACCGCTACTTCATCCAAAAGCAAGGGATGTGCGTATTTTCCCGCCTTGCCCGGCGGAGCACCAGGACCGGTATGGGTCAATAAGATCCCTTTATGCTGCTGCAAAATTTCCAGCATGCGATAAGCCTCAGGGGAATTCGGATAGTAGCCGTGATCCGGGTGGAGCTTCAGACCCTTCATGCCAAATTTTTCCAGGCAACGTTTCAGCAGATCAGGTGCCTCCGGTCTTCGTGGATCAATGCCCGCAAAGGCGATACAGCGGTCCGGAAAGTCGTTGGCAATTGATCCTATTGTTTGGTTTAGGGCTTTAGCTACCTGATAGGTATTGCCCCGCAGGTCGGCATTATCCACGGCACAGAAGGCGGTGAGATCGATTCCCGCTGTATCCATTCTCTCAATAAGTCTTTCACCGGTGGGATCAGCATAGGTATTGTTCACCTCCTCAACCAATGCATTGAAGTCTAGATCAAGACCCAATTTTTTTGATTGAAAAAAGGGCCATCTCGCCACGGCCTTCGAGGCACTGGAGCCAAGCTGGGGGATCATATGATAGTGCATATCAATAATCATGTTATCGGTTTTTCCCCTCTCCTCCTGCCTCCCGAAGAATCATATTTGCTATCACAAACTTTTGAATCTCGGTGGTACCTTCATATACCCTTGGAGCTCGGGCCTCGCGAAAAAGCCTTTCAACGTCCATACCCCTTGTTACCCCTAATCCGCCGTGGATTTGTACAGCCTTATCAACAACCCTCCCGGCCATTTCAGTAGCATAATACTTGGCCATAGAGGACTCCTTGGTTACTCGTTCCATGCCTTTGTCTTTGAGATCGGCGGCTCGATAAACCAGAAATCGTGCTGCATCCAGCTCTGTGGCCATCTCTGCAAGCTTAAACGAAATACCCTGATACCTGGAAATGTATTGTCCGAACACTCTTCTTTTAAGGGAAAATTGCAGGGATAGGTCAAGGGCTGCACGGGCTGTGCCTAAAGCTGCAGCACCTACCGACATCCTGAGTAGATCCAAGGTCTTCATGGCTATCTTAAAACCCTCATTTTCCTCTCCCAGTAAGTCCGAATCGGGAATAGAGCAGTCTTTAAACTCTAACTCTACGATATCATGGAGGGCCATGAGCTTGATGCGCCTGGCTATTCTCAGGCCTTCGGTTCCCTTCTGATAGATGAAGGCTGAAATCCCTTTATTGCCTTTGTCTTTATCTGTCTTTACGAAAACCACCCCCATATCCGACCGATATCCGTTAGAGATAAATCGTTTTGTTCCGTTTAATACATACCGATCACCATCCCTGATCGCACCCGCCTCGATGCCGGCTACATCTGACCCCGCGCCTGGTTCAGTGAGGGCGTAGGTGGAAAGAAGCTCGCCTTTGGCCAACTTCGGCAGATAGGTATCTTTTTGGTCCTCGTTGCCGGCCAACACAATAGGGTAGCCTCCCAGGCCTTGCATAGCCAGAGTTACATCGGCTACCACCGAGACCTGGGTTAATGCCTCCCGGGCAATACAGAGCTTTACCGCACTGACTCCATCACCGCCATATTCCTTTGGAAACAGTATTCGAAACAGTCCCCCTTCACGCATAGCATCCACAATTTCCTGGGGCACATCATCTGTCTCTCCATATTTCTGGGCCAGTGGTTTAATCTCCTCGTTAGCTACTCTTTCTACCTTTTCCTGAAAAGCACGTTCATCGTTGCTAAAAGAAAAGAAATCCATCTCTTCCCCTCTCGGTTCTGTAATAATGTAGTTACATACTAAATTCTCGAGCCATTATGATGCCCTATGGCAAAGTTTCCTCTAGGCCCTACCCCATCGTTTCAACCACGATTCCTTGATCTCCGGATTGAGGCCATACAGAGGCCACTGCCCGTTGAGGGCCATTACCACTTGGGTCATCGGCTTGAGAAAAAGCTCCTTGTCTGAGGTGGTGGAGTAAAAGCCGCTGTGTCCGGTAAGGATAACATTGGGTAGTGCAATGAGCAGATTGTCCGCCTTAATGGGTTCCTCTGCCGTCACATCAATACCCGCACCGGAAATAAGCCCTTCCTTGAGGGCCTTTATGAGTGCCGGCTCGTCTACGCACCCTCCCCTCGCGGTATTGATGAAATAGCAT
>CAYPNL010000125.1:0-3726 GCA_964412045.1 uncultured Desulfobacteraceae bacterium | reverse complement strand
TGATGGAGATGAAATGGAAGGTCTTTACCGGGTAGACGAATATTTTTATGATGCCCAGCAAGACCTTATAGATCTTTTTGCTGCTAACCCCAAGCAAGTTTACTTTCTCCGATATTATCAGGCCTGGGAGAATACCCCATTATCAGGGGTGAGAAACTACCCTATCATAAGGGACAATAAATAACCCACTTGTCTATACTTTCTCACATTTTCCAGAAAATTTCTATTTACTTTGCTTTTGGTTCTTATTCTTCCTGCTTCAGCCAGCTCATAGTAGGTTTATGGTTTCTCTGGGAGGGAGGCCATGAACCGCATGATCCGTTGTGCCCATTGTGGACGCCGTATTCTTTCAAATCCCCGCCTAAAGGAGCAACGCTACTGTAGTCAGCAGGCGTGCCAGCGTGCCAGGAAAACCCGGTGGCAACGAGAAAAGATGGCAACTGATCTCGACTACCAGCTCAACCAGCGTGACTGCCGAAATGACTGGAACACGCGAAACCCCGGTTACTGGCGGCGATACAGGAGCCGGCATCCGGACTATGTGAACCGTAACCGACTGCTTCAGAGAGGGCGTGACAGGAGGCGCCGAGATCTTGCAAAGATGGACGCGTTAGCAGAGATTTCTCCTGTGAAACCAGGAAGTTACTACCTGATTCCTGCCAGAGGGAATCTTGCAAAGATGGACGCGTTATCACAAAAAGTCTACCTGATTCCAACAGGTTACACCGATCTTGCAAAAAAGGACTCGATAGACTCTCTCACTACCGTTCCCTAAGGTGGGGGACAAAAGGAGGTTTGCCATGATCGAGAAAACCCCTCTTTGTCCCCAAAGGCTCCGGAAGATCACCGGCTCCTTTGCCTTTATCGAGCATCGATTCCTGAGAGATGGACTCCTTGAGGGTCTCACCCATCATGAGCTGGTGCTCTACCTGTTTTTGGTATTGGTCGCGGACCGCAGTGGTTTGTCGTACTACAGCTACGACAAGATCTGTACCCTGGTGCGGTTGTCCGTAGAGGAGTATCTTGTTGCCAGGGATGGCCTGATAAAAAAGGATCTCATCGCCTTTGACGGGCACCTGTTCCAGGTCCTCTCCCTTCCCCAGAGGTGTGCTATTCCACCTCCACAACCCATAAGGACAGAGGAGGAATGTGAGGAACGCGATCCGGCTACCGTCCGTCACCTCATTACTCGTTCGCTAGGAGGAAACCATGATTGATCAGCGCACCATCTTTGAGATCCATCGTCTCGCCAACGAGGGGCTCTCTGCCCGAAGGATCGCCCACCGGCTCACGCTGAACCGGAAAACCGTGGTCAGGTACCTACACGATCCAAACCCCGCAAAGGCCGCTCGTAAAAGAGGGAGCAAACTGGATCCCTTTAAGGAAGAGATTGAACGAATGCTTGCAATCGACCCCAAGGCCTCTGCGGTGGTCATCGGTCAGCGCATCGCATCCCTTGGATTCCACGGGGAGATCACCATCCTACGAGACTATCTCCGAGAGATTCGGGGCAGATCCAAGAAGAGACAGCCCTTTATCCGGTTTGAATCCCTACCGGGTCAGCAGTGTCAGATCGACTGGGGCCACTTCGGCTCCCTCACCTATGGCACCACGAAACGGAAACTCTACTGTATGGCAGTTGTGGAGTGCCACAGCCGTCTGCTCTATCTGGAGTTCACCCATTCACAGCGGCAGGAAACCCTGCACCGCTGCCTGCTGAATGCCTTTCGGTTTTTTCACGGGAGCCCACGGGAGCTGGTTCACGATAACATGCTCACCGCAGTCATAGAACGAGAGGGGCCTCTGGTTCGCTTCAACGAGGCATTCCTTGGCTTCCTGTTACCCTTCAAGATCGTCCCTATAGCCTGTAATGTGGGGCAGCCCCATGAGAAGGGCAAGGTGGAAAAGGGGGCCATCCACTACATCCGGTACAACTTCTGGCCCCTGAGATCGTTCACGGATCTTGCCGATGTGCAAGCGCAGGCCGATCACTGGAGGGACCAGGTGGCCAATATCAGGGTGCAGAGCACCACCGGAGAGAAACCCGTTGCTCGGTTTCAACGCGAGGCCATGAGGCCCCTGCCCGATCTCCTGCCCGACTGCCGTGATACAGAGCACTGCAAGGTGTACTCTGATTTCTCCATCCGCTTCGATGGCAACTCCTACACCGTGCCTCCCTGGGCCATCGACAAAAAGGTGGTCGCCAAGGCCGATACCCATACCCTCACCGTGTACTACAAGGATAGACCCATCGCCACCCACACCCGCTCATGGGAGAGGAGAAAGCGCATTGAACTGCCTTCTCATCGGGAGGCTGCCAGAAAAGAGCAGCGAACAATCTGGCGCTCCCAGGAGGTAGGTGCCTTCATCAGCCTGGGAGAAGAAGCGAAAACCTATCTCGAAGGGCTTAGCGCTGCCAACCAACCCATCAAAAAGGAGCTTAAAAAACTCCTCGCCCTCAAGGATGACTATGGTGCTTTTCAATTGATTGAGGCCATCAAAAAGGCATCCTTACACCATGCCTATGGCGCTCACTATGTAGAGAACATTCTCTATCAGGAGATGACTCCCAAGAGAAATCATCCGCCCGTCAAAGTCAAAAGGCAAGAGCTCAACCGCATCCGCCTGGAAGAACCCTCGCTAGCCCGCTACGACGCCTTTGTCATCAAAAGGAGAAAAAACCATGACTGATTTTGGCCGTGTCAAGGAAAAACTCATGGGTCTTCGGCTGAAGGTTATGGCCCAGAACCTTGAAGCCACCCTTAAGGAAGCCACAGAGAAAAATCGTGATGTCTTATTTGTCCTCAACCAACTCGCTGACTTGGAGGCAGAACATCGCTGGCATAATGCCATTGCGCTCAGGTTCCAGCAATCCAAGCTTAACGAGAAGATCACCATCGACCAGTTTGACTTCACTCACCATACATCAAGAAAGGATCAGAAAACCCAGATCCTCAACCTTCTTAACCTCGACTTTGTTAAAGAGCTTAAAGACGTGATCGTGATCGGTAACCCAGGCACCGGTAAGACCTTCCTTGCTAAATGTATCGCCTATGCAGCCTGTAATGCCAACATCAAGGTCCTTTTTACCACTGCCATCGATATGATCAACCATCTCATCGCCGCAGAGGCGGACCGCTCGCTTTTGAAAAAGCTCCACTATTATCAATCACCGGCTCTCTTAGTCTGTGACGAGCTCGGGTACCTTTCCCTGGGCCAGCAGGGATCACACCTCTTCTTCCAGGTCATCAGCGCACGGCACCAGGTAAAGTCAACGTTGTTGACTACCAACCTGCCGTTTGCTGCGTGGGGAGAGGTGTTCGATTCTACCACGGTGGCCACAGCGATCGCTGACCGACTCGTTCACAACTCTGAGGTCCTTATCTTTGGAGGGGAAAGTTATCGAAGAAAGCAAAGAGAAAAACGATCATCATAAAAAAATAGTCTAATAAGGGTAGCTGATTCATCCCCAACAGCACATAATGGTCTTTCTGAGATGAGGACCCAGGATAACGTGTACGTAATCTCCTTTATGGTCCATTTTTCAATCCCTGAATTTGGGGCACTTCTTCATCCCTGTCAATATCTTGACTTTGTGGTGCCAGTGTATTACCCTACCTTACAAGCTTTTCAGGAGGGAAATATGGCTTCAATCACAAGGAAAATCAAGAAAGGCCGCCCGTATTACTATGCTGTGGAGTCCAAGCGCATCGATGGAAAGCCTCG
>CAYPNL010000124.1:0-4644 GCA_964412045.1 uncultured Desulfobacteraceae bacterium | reverse complement strand
ATGATCTCTTGGGAGGAAAAATAGACGAGTATCCTGTAGACAAAGAAAAAGAGGGTAAACCAAAACAGTATCCCTCCTGCCGTGAGCGCGAAGACCTTTACCCTTTTTTTTCCTTTTGATCTTTTAAGGCTATTTCGGAACCCCATGAGCCTCGGCGAAATGAGAAGCGCAAACATCCTCACCTTTATTACACCCCCGCAGTTATCTTCAGAAAAATCTGCTCTAGATTACCTGTTACGCCGGCCTGTTGTCCCAGCTGCTCCGAAGTGCCTGATGCCACAATCCGACCCCTATGTACAATCGCTACCTCACCGCAAACCTCCTGGGCTAATGTTAATGTGTGGGTTGACATAAATACCGTGGACCCCTCCCTTGCCCATGTCATAAATATATCCTTCACGAGCTTCGCCCCCTTTGGGTCCAGCCCAACCATTGGCTCGTCTACAATGATCACCTTAGGTTCGTGTATCATGGCAGAGGCGATCACGAGTCTCTGTTTCATACCGTGTGAATAGGCCTCAATAAGCTCATCTGCCCACTGCGTTAACTCGAAGATTTTGAACAGGCCTTCAATCTTCTCCTCTAAGGCATCCCCGGTTATTCCATACAGGCCTGCCTTGAACTTGAGAAACTCCTTGCCGCTGAGCTTCTCATAGAGAAAGGGGCGATCCGGAATAAAGCCGATCATCATCTTTACCTTGGATGGTTCCCTGGCGATGTCCAGTCCATTGATCAGGATTCGCCCTTTGGTAGGTTTCAAGATACCTGCCATCATCTTTATGGTCGTCGTTTTTCCCGCGCCGTTGGGTCCTATGAAACCAAAGATCGTTCCCTGAGCGATCTGGAGGTTCAGGTCATCGACAGCCGTTATTCCGCTATAAACCTTGGTAAGGTTTTCTAAGGTGATCATTGGCAATCCACACTATTCAGCCACCAAGCCACAAAGGCGCAAAGAAAAGATATTACGTTTGTTTTGAAACTGCCAAGTAGTTATAAAAACAAAAAATTACATGATAATCTTGGTGTCTTGGTCTCTTTGTGGCTGAAATATTAACGGTAATCTAAAATAGTAAACGTTAGGTTTCCAATCATTCCTAGGATCTGTATCTGTTTCTCTATGCCGCCATCAACGAGCTTGATATGGGTAGCATCAGCCGGCATCTGGTTAAGGGTAGCATCCATGGAAATCCATCTGTCGAAATATGCCTCATTCCAGGCATGATAATAAAATTTACCATCTTTGTAAATCAGGCCCGCAGACATTCTTGCCGGTATCCCAACGGCACGTAATAACGCTGTAAGAAGGGTTGCATGTTCGTTGCAGTCTCCTTTTCTTTGCCGTAAGATCTGCAGCGCATCCGGAATAGATACGAGCGGAGTCTTCTCTATGTTTTCAAAGACCCATTCCATAAGCATCTTCGCAGCCTCATAAGGCTCGGTAGTTTCCCTCACAATCTCCTTAGCAATAGAGATTATCTCCTCATCTCCGGATTGCAGAAACGCCTCCGGCATTACGTAGGCAATCAGCTCTCTATCTGCGCCCCTGTAAGGAATATCATAGGAAGCCGTAAAGGGAGGTCTCTCCTTTATCACCTTTAAAACCCCGGCCTCCTTGATCTGCCTTGAGCCATCGACAGGTATGGAAGATAGGGGTTGATCAAAGCGCACCGTGAGATAGGAAGCCTCCCGTGGATCTTTCAGTTCCCTGGCAACCTTTATTGCGGATAGCTCAAAGAAATCCACCTTCATGGAACTATCCAAGCCGGCAAGCGCCCTTTCAGGTGTGGTCCTTACAAGGGTAAACCCCATGAAGCCTTCCTCCTTGAGGGAATTGCCTGCCTCGTCAAGCCAGAAGGTCAGGGGCCTTCCTAAAACGTCCATTTCAAGGCGAAATGCATTGTAATCCTCGCCGTTGATCGTTATTTCCTCTTTGCCGACCACCTTGATGATGGCCGGATTCGTTGTCATGCTGATTGGATCAAAGAGAGGCAAGGAAAAGGTGTTTCCGACCGCCAGCTCCCTGGATCGGAAGTAGTGGCTCACGCCTGCATTGATCATAGGCTTTTCCGGAAGCCTGATGCGTTTTACTTCCCCCTTCCCCTCCGCACCCATCGTGATAAAGAGCTCTTCCCCCTCTATCCGGCCGGATACCCTAAAATCAATAAACTCGGATGACAGAGAAAAGGTAAAACTGGTTACATGAAATTCATCGTCGAGCTCTGCCCTCGTGCTGCTGAGAATCTTCCTTGTTGAACCCATCAGAGTCACGATGAGAACTATCCTTTCGTTTACCTCGAAGTGCCCGTTAAGCTTCTTAATCTTGGTGACTGTGTAGCCTGCCTTGCTGCCTTGTACTAGGATATCCATCCACTGTTCCGAATCCCCTTGTGCGATCCCCGGCTCAGTTGAGCCGACACCCGGTTCTCTTGATGTGTAGTGAGTTCTCTTCGCCAGCTCGGCCATCATGAAGATCCAGAGAACGACGACGGCAATTCCGACGATCTTGTAAGGAAAGTATTTCTTCATCTTACTATCCGGCAAAGCTAATCCCCTCTACGCGGATAAATGCTTAGATCTCAGCTTATGGAGAGACGGATGGCGATTTTAAGGCACACAGATTTCGAAGGCATGAGGTAGTATTGCCGGTTCATAGAACCTTGTCTACGAGGTCTCGGGAATTGCCTAACATCTCCTCTAAGGCATTTTCTCCCAGCCCAGTTCCGTGCGCTATCATGCCGGCGAATCGGCGGGTCATGAAGTCATGGGGGGAGTGAGCATCTGAGTTTAACACGAGTTTTGCTCCACAATCTCTTGCTAACCCGGCAACGTGGCCATTGGTGAGGCTATGGCCACGGCGGGCACTAATCTCGAGATATACCCCCCTCTCAGCAGCCAGCCTACAGTCCTCTGCAGAAATCAATCCGGGGTGAGCCAGGATATCGACGCCTGAGAGAATCGCTTCCCTGTTTGTCCCTTCGGCTACCGGCTCGACAATAGTCTCTCCGTGAACAATCACCATACGAGCTCCCAGCTCCCTTGCCTTTGTAACAATAGAACCAATGAGCTTGGGCGGCACGTGGGTGATCTCTGCTCCCGGGATAACCGTAACGGCTTGCGATTTATTGAGGTCCAACGCCACAGCTACCAACCTGGGTATGACAAAGTCGAGGTTTGAGGAGTCAACATGATCGGTTATCGCGATACAGGAATATCCCATATCCTCAAGCCGCCTCACAAGCTCAGATGGAAGCAATTCGCCATCACTAAACAGGGAATGCATATGGAGATCTATCATGGGGGTACCTCTTTAAAGAATGCTTGCTTTTGACGGTGCAAACCTTACGGTGTGCCCGGTGTGATTACATCTTGTACTTGCCGAAATCCTCAGGGTTTAATTCCTCGAGGATATCCTGCCATTTCTTTCCTTGCTCGCTCTTGTCAGCGGGTACGCCTTCTCTGGTTGCATCAACCTTCTTTGATTTCCGTAATACCTCATCGGAAACGAAGATCGGGGCCTGCGTTCTCAGTGCGAGGGCTATAGCATCACTCGGCCTCGAATCAATGGTTAGGACTTTGCCCCTCGTGTCGAGATGAATAAGGGCATAGTAGGTATTATCCCTCAGGTCACAGATCTCTATCTTCTTGATCCTTATATCCACTTGATCCATGACATTCTTAAAAAGGTCATGCGTCATGGGCCTGGAAAATTTTACGCCTTCTATCTCACTGGCAATTGCGGTTGCTTCGAGCAATCCGATCCATATAGGCAATGTTTGGTCTCCCTCGACCTCTTTAAGGATAATGATCGGGCTGTTCGTTACCTGATCCATATTTACCGAAGATATTGTCATTGCTCTGAGCATAGAATCTCCTCCCTCGTATGGGTAGAATCCGAGCATCACTATACTGTGTTTAATTCAAAGAAATCTTGTTTGTCAATATATCTTTCAAGGCGTACAAGTTATTCAGGCTCATCATAACCGTTTACCATGTCGCCCATGCTTGGTTCAAGTATCTTTGTCGGAACTTCTCCTCGTCCTCTTAAAGGGTATCACCTTTCTCCCGTCTCGAGGTGGTCCCTTATCAGAAAGCCCCTCCCGCGTATCATCGGGGTAAGGCTCAGATGCAAGGGGTTTCACGGGCTCTATCCTCACTGGATTGTCATCCATGGTGAAGGGTATGCCGTTAAGGTACTCCTCCCTCAGTATCCACGTGACAGCTCGTATGGGAAGCGTCAGGATCAGCAATTGGACAGTATACCAACCCTTCTTGATATCCGGCTCGATAGAATCAATCCTGGCAAAAAAGCTTGCCCTATCCCTGTGGTACACCAACACAACATCGCCTATCCTTACCATCACCCGTCCTTTTCTCGTTCGGCTGCGCATTCAATGCTTAAAAGAATATATAAGAGTATACAAAAACCGGCAACTGTATTCAATGGAGATTCTCTTTACAATCCTGGCAACTGTATGTATGTAGGTAAAGAATACACACCCGGAGGACGTGGTTCTCTTAGATGAATAAAATATACCTTAAGGGCCGTCGATCTCATGAGATCTGAATATGATGTGGCTATTATCGGGGCAGGGCCGGCAGGTATCTTCACCGCCTTAACCCTGGCTCATGCGGGCATCCACAGGG
>CAYPNL010000123.1:0-2412 GCA_964412045.1 uncultured Desulfobacteraceae bacterium | reverse complement strand
CGAAGCAATCTCAGTCAATGTAAGTAATTGAATTCACTAGATTGCTTCGTCACTCCGTTCCTCGCAATGACCGGTAGAAAGACTTTTTACGAGACCATCAAAATTGCTCCGCAACTTTATCATTGAATTCTTTTTTGGTACTGGTTCACGGCCCTGTTATGCTCATCCAGCGTGCAGGAAAAGTGATGGCTCCCGTCATTTTTCGAGACGAAATAGAGGTAGTCCGTCTTAGCTGGATTGATGACGGCCTTGATCGCTTCCCTCCCGGGATTGGCGATCGGCCCGGGAGGAAGCCCATGGTGCATATAGGTATTGTACGGACTTGCAGAGCGGAGATCCTTTCTCGTAAGGTTTCCACTAAAATCCTTCATGCCGTAAATCACCGTTGGATCGCTTTCGAGCCGCATCCCCTTGCCGAGCCTATTTAAAAATACCGCTGCGATGACCGGCCTTTCCTCGGCCAGGCCCGTTTCCTTTTCCACAATGGAGGCCAGGGTTACGATATCCTTTACCGGAATAGCAAGGTTTTGGTCCCTTACCAGGGCATTAAAAACCGCCCAGAAGCGGTCAACCATGCGATCAATCACATCCCGCGGCCCCATATCCCTGGTTATCACGTAGGTATCGGGGTAGAGGTATCCCTCCAGGCTTACGCCGTCCACATCGTAAGAGGCGACAAGATCCTTATCATGGACCAGAGAAACGAAATCCCTCTTATTGATGAAATTTCTCCCCTCCAAAAGAACGGCGATCTGCTCTGCGGTCACCCCTTCGGGAATGGTGAATGAGTATGTCTTCACCGCTCCTGAGGTCAGCATCTGGAATAGCTTTACCGGCGTCATGGACCGGTTAAAACTATATTCACCGGCCTTTATATCCCGAGCGCCTCCCTTAGCATATACCCAGAGCATGAAGAGATACTTTCCTTTGATAAGCCTCCGTTCCTCGAGCTGCTCAGCAATTGTTCTGAGGCCGCTGCCCTTTTTCACCATGAAGATCTCCTCCTGTTTGTCCATGCCGGCGGGGCTTACCAAAAAGTAACTGAAGTAAAGCGCGGCAAAGGCGCACAAGACAAATGCCAAGAGCCCTGCGAAAACTATGGCGAATCTTTTCGGCATACAGACACCCGGTACCGCATTGCCCCTTATGCCCTGCTCATGGTATTGAGGGGGCATGGCGTGCAAAGGGGCTTTTTCTTGCAGTAGAGCTTGCCCGTCTTTACAAATAAGGCATGAAATTCCTTAAAGAGCTCGACATCATGAGGCAGGTTATCCATGAATACGGACTGAAGTTCATCGTATCCCGCTTCCTCTTGGATAATCCCATGCCGAGCTAAAATCCTGTAGGTATAGGTATCGACCACGAACAGGGGCTTTCCGGCCCCATATAAGACGATGCTGTCGGCTGTTTCCCTGCCTATCCCCCGCACGGACAGGAGTTCGGAGCGAAGGGTATCGGCATCAAGCGAGAACAATGCATCAATATCGCCGCTGTGTTCTTCCTCAATGAGGCTGAGGAGGTTTTTTAGGCGCCTGGCCTTCATATTGTAATACCCTGCGGGCCTGATATATTCAGCGAGCAGCGAGATCGGTATGTCCCTTAACCCGGCTACGGAGAGCAGATCCCTCGCGCGCAGGTTCTCGATGGCCTTCTCAACGTTGTTCCAGTTGGTGTTTTGGGTCAAAATAGCGCCAACCATCATCTCGAGTTCCGTTTCCGCAGGCCACCAGTTTTGAGCCCCAAACGTTTCGTAGAGGATATCGAACATGTCCTTCAAGACCTGGTTGATTCCTGAAGCCATCACCCCCCTGCGGTGAATAGGTAATCGCAACTAATGATCGATATATCAGTGTCTGAATTCCAGACTTCTTGTACTCGCTTGACACCGTAAGGAAGATACCTTAAATTGTTTCCCCATGTCAATCCAGCAACTCAAGAAAACGCGCAATATAGGGATCATCGCCCATATCGATGCGGGCAAGACCACCATCACCGAAAGGATCCTGTACTATACCGGCAGATCTCACAAGATGGGCGAGGTTCATGATGGAGAGGCTGTCATGGATTGGATGCCCGAAGAACAGGAGAGGGGCATCACTATTACCTCTGCCGCCACTACCTGCCGCTGGCTCGATCACACCATAAACATCCTGGATACCCCCGGTCACGTAGATTTTACCATTGAGGTGGAGCGGTCCTTGAGGGTTTTAGATGGCGCCATAGGGGTTTTCTGTGCTGTCGGCGGTGTGGAACCACAATCGGAAACGGTGTGGCACCAGGCTGACAGGTTCGGCGTTCCCAAGATTGCCTTTATCAACAAGCTTGACAGACTTGGCGCTGATTTTGACCGTGCGGTACGTATGATCAGGGAGAGACTGGGCGCTAATCCTTTGATTCTTCAATTGCCCTGGG
>CAYPNL010000122.1:0-14225 GCA_964412045.1 uncultured Desulfobacteraceae bacterium | reverse complement strand
AGTCCATAGAAGAAAAATGCCCTTTTGTTTGTGCGTGTGGTTTGAGGGGGCACGCTGATGCCCCCTGTTCAAGGGTATGATGAGAAAAAAGACACCTCCATGCCCATTCACCAGGTATTTTCAAAGGGCTAAATTGTTACGATTTTATTAAATTGTGTTGACATGATTTCAGAGGCCAGGCTGGTGGCTTCAACGATGCTTCCAGCCTCTTTTTCTCATGTTTCCCCGAGTCGACCCTTTAGAGGCAGAAGAACCCTTTTTGAGAACAATGGAGAGGCAGAAGATGTGGCCGGATGCCTGTTTTTTATTGTGCTATTCAGGTCTCTTATATTATACTTTTAACGATTGTAGAACCGGGAACCCGCTCAATGCTCCCAGCCCTGCGTTGAAGATTGAAAGACTTTATACGATTTGCTGGATTTCTAGATTTTTTGTTGCCTTTTTCTCAATTTCCAGAAGAAAGCAGAAGGGGCAACAACCCTTCGGGTGATAGGTAAAGCCTGCGCTTTTGCATGAGCGCAGAACATTGAACGGGTTATCAAAGGGTTATCTTAAGCACGGGGGTGGGTATGGAGATCTCAAAAACCAGAGAAGGGAACACAGTCGTCATGACCGTCAAAGGAAGGATGGATGCAGTTTCATCTCCTGAATTCGAAAATGAGATGGAGGAGCTGATCGGGCAAGGAGAAAAGGCCTTTATCGTC
The DNA here is from genome assembly GCA_964412045.1 of uncultured Desulfobacteraceae bacterium. GTDB lineage: Bacteria > Desulfobacterota > DSM-4660 > Desulfatiglandales > B25-G16 > B25-G16. Next base: position 13,521 of record CAYPNL010000122.1, on the reverse strand, counting down.
GACCTGTCGGATCTGGACTACATCAGCAGCGCCGGTCTAAGGAGCATCCTGAAGACGGCCAAGAAATTGAAAGCCCGTGAAGGGAAACTCCTTCTGAGTTCACTGAAAGACGTCGTAAAAGAGGTTTTCGAAATCTCGGGTTTTAGTTCCATCATCCCGATCTATGATTCGGTGGAATCCGCGTTCGCGGAGCTGTAGATGGATGTTGAAACCCCATCTCTATCGGGAATGACGACTATGTCGAAGATCAGGCTGCCGGCCAGGCTGGAAAACCTGGAAAAGCTTTTACAGTCCGTCTCTTCCTTTGCCGAAGAAAAAGGTTTGCCGAGCAAACGAATCCGGGAAATCGAGCTCGCCACGGAAGAGGCCCTCGTCAACATATTTAATTACGCTTACCCCGAACAGGGAACAGGCGACGTGGAAATCGACTGCAGCACGGGAGAGACATTCGAACTGATCATCCGATTGATCGATACCGGCATCCCGTTTAATATCGATACCCTTTCCGATCCTGACGACCTCGATGCCGGTCTTTCCGAGCGAAAGATCGGAGGGCTGGGTGTCTTTCTCATTCGAAAGATGGTCGATGAAGTCAAATACCGCAGGGAAGGAGACAAAAATATCCTCACCCTGACCTTCCGCAAATGACACCGGAGTGTCCCGATTTACGAGAGGTTTCATGATGACTCGAACGAAGCGTCTTTCTTCGCATGAAACAGGTAAGCCGTCCGAAGTCAGATGTCCATGGCCTGGGGGGTCGTTTCTCAGAGGCCGTAAAAAATGGATTGCACCCCTGCTCTGTGCCCTGTTCATGTGCACCCCCCGGGCCGAAGCCGAGGAACTGAAAAAGGCGACCTTCATTCCCCAATGGGTGCCGCAGGCCCAGTTTGCAGGTTATTATGTAGCTCTGGAACGGGGCATTTACAAAAAGCACGGCATCGATCTCACTATTGTGCCGGGCGGACCTGACAGCCCCTCCGACGAGCTGTTGGAAAGAGGCAAGGTCGATTTTGCCACCCTGTGGCTCTCCACGGGAATAGCCATGCGGGCCAGGGGGGTGAAAGTGGTCAACATCGCCCAGATGATGCAGCGGTCTGCCCTCATGCTCATCGCCAAAAAGGCCATCGGCATCAAAGAGCCCCGGGACATAAACGGAAAGAAAGTGGGACTCTGGGGGCCCATCTTTCAGGTTCAGCCCCGCGCTTTTTTCAAGAAATACGACCTCCACGTGCGGGAAGTCCGCCAGTCCTATTCTGTAAACCTGTTTCTCCGTGACGGCGTGGATGTGGCCTCAGCCATGTGGTACAACGAATACCACACCATAATCAATTCGGGGCTCGATCCCGATGAACTAGCCACTTTTTTCTTTCATGAGCATGGATTGAATTTCCCGGAAGACGGGATCTATACCTTGGAAGACAACGTGGAGAGGGACTCGGACCTCTGCAAGGCCTTTGTCAAGGCCTCGGCCGAGGGCTGGAAGGCGGCATTCGCCAATCCCCATGCCACCATCGACATCGTCATGAAAAACCTAAAACAGACACACATTCCGGCAACGAGGGTCCACCAGGTGTGGATGCTGCAAAGAATGATGGACCTCATTTTGCCCGAGGGCGGTTCGACACCCACAGGCCGGCTTTTTCCTGAGGACTATGAAAGAGCCTGCGCAGGCCTCAGAGAAAGCGGTCTGATTACGAGGGTGCCGCCGTACGCTGCCTTTTACAGGGAGTGCAAACCCTGATGATGTGGATACTGAGAAACCGAGGGCTCGCATTCAAGTTGATCGTGCTCATTTTATTCAGCATGACCGTTATTTTCTGCTTGGCCTTTGGATACAACTACCTTTTCTCCCGCCGCATCATTGTCAAAAATATCGAAAAAAATGCCGGCAACCTGCTTCTCGCCAAGGTCAACCGGATCGACAAGGTCCTGCGAGCCGTTGAAAAGGTACCCGGAAACCTAGCACATTTTATAGAGACAGCCTCTTGGTTCGGAGGCAGTGAGATCATCGATCTGCTCAATGCCGTTGTCGAAAACAACCCGGAGATATACGGGGCCGCCATCGCCTTTGAACCCTATGCTTACAGCAGGGACGCCCGCTTTTTCTGTCCCTATGTGTCCAAGAGCTCCGGGAAAACGGAATTCACCTATATCTCTTACGACTACTTCACCTGGGACTGGTACCAGATCCCCAAAGAGCTCAATCACGCGGTCTGGAGCGAGCCCTATTTTGATGAAGGAGCGGGCAACGTCATCATGTCCACGTACTCCGTCCCTTTTTATAGGAGCCTCAGCGGTAAAAAGACCTTCGTCGGGATCGTCACCGCCGACATCTCCCTGTCCTGGCTGGAACAGGTAGTCTCCTCCATCAAGATAGGCCGGACCGGGTACGGCTTCCTGCTCTCCAAGAACGGCACCTTCATCACCCATCCGCAAAGTCCGTTCATCATGAATGAGACCATATTCAGCGTGGCGGAGGCTATGAGCAACGCCTATTTACGGGAGCTGGGCAGGGCCATGATACGGGGTGAATCCGGTTTTGTGCCCGTGGACACAGAACTTACCGGCAAAGGCTGGCTGGCTTACGCCGCCCTCCCTTCCAACAGTTGGTCCCTCGGTGTGCTCTTTCCCCAGGACGAGCTCATGGCTGACATCATCCAACTCAACCGCAATGTCCTTATTATCACCGCGGTCGGGTTTATGTTCGTTCTGCTGATCATCATCCTGATCGCCCGCTCCATCACGGAACCCATTAGGGCCCTATCCCGGGCCACGGAGGTCATCGCCGCCGGCAACCTCGATATCGAGCTTCCCTCCATCCGGTCCGGGGACGAGGTGGGGAAGCTATCGGAGTCCTTCGAACACATGAGGGATTCCCTGAAACAATACATTCGGGATCTCACAGAAAGCACCGCCGCAAAGGAGAGGATCGAAAGCGAGCTCAAGATAGCCCACGAGATCCAGATGGGCATCCTGCCGAAATCCTTCCCCCCTTTTCCGGAGCGTCACGAGTTTGAAATCTTTGCCATGTTGGAGTCTGCAAAGGAGGTGGGCGGCGACCTCTACGACTTCTTCTTCGTGGACGATGACCACCTCTGTTTCACCATCGGGGACGTATCCGACAAAGGGGTGCCGGCCTCGCTTTTCATGGCCATCACGAGGACCCTCGTTAAGACCAAGGCCTCCCAGGGGTTGCAGCCCGGCATCGTCATGAACCGGGTCAACCAGGACCTCTCTGTAGACAACCCGTCCCTCATGTTCGTGACCCTTTTCCTTGGTTTCCTCAATATTCGAACCGGGGAACTGGAATACGTGAACGGCGGGCACAACCCTCCTTTTCTGATCCGTCTGGACGGCCGCATCGAACCCCTCGAACCGACGGGCGGCATGGCGCTGGGGGTCATGGAAGACATATCCTATCGGTCCAGGAAGACCACCCTCCACAAAGGAGAAACCCTTTTTCTTTACACGGATGGTGTGACCGAGGCCATGAACAGTGCCCAGGAGCTCTTCTCGGAAGAAAGGCTGATCCGTGAGCTGACCATCCTCAAGGACGAGCCAACAGAAAAACTGATCCAAGGGGTCATGAAAAAAGTCAGGGCATTTTGCGCCGGCGTTCCGCAAACGGACGACATTACCATGATGAGAATCAAGTATTACGGCTTTTGAAACCGGAACAAGGCGTTCAATGTATATAGCCGCTCAGTCGATGATAGGTCAGACCGGAAAATACAAATAGAAATTAACGGGAGACAGAGCATATAAAGGATCGCTACCTGTATAGACAGGAAGAATAGCTCGTAACATAAGGAGAACATAAGGATGGAAGCACTCACGTTTTCGATTGTAGGTATCGGGGCAACCGGCGCTGTGCTTGCCGCGTCGTTGCTCAGCCGCGATCATGAGGTCGCACTGGTTGATCTAAAGCCGAATTTGGACCATGAACTGAAAAAAAACGGTCTTGTTATCTCCGGCGAGCTATCCTATACGGTTCCGGTAACACATTTTTTTTCAGACATTGAAGATCTCAAGAGTTTCAAACCAAACGTTATTTTTATCTCCTCCAAGACGTTTCATTTGAATCCCATTCTGGATAAGGTGGAACGAATATTCACGCCGGGCATGAAACTCATCAGCACCCATAATGGATTGGGCACGGAAGATGTGATCGCTGCACGCTTTGGAGATGATTCTGTGTATCGCATGTCTCTGAACTTTGGGGTATCCTTGCACGGGCCTACCCATGCCGAAGTCGCATTTTTCAACAGACCCAACCATCTGGGCGGCGTGAAACCAGGAATGGATCAGATGGGTTCACGGATTGCAGAGGCGTTGACAGAATGCGGAATGGATACGGAATATGTTGACGACATTAAATTGTATGTATGGAAGAAGATGATCATGAAATGCACGATGGCTTCCATCTGTGCTGTCACCGATAAAACCATCAAACAAGCCCTGGAGTTTCCTCCAACTCGGGAAATTGCCATGGGGTGTTTTAAGGAGATCCTCGCCGTGGCCAAAGCCCAGGGGTATGGCCTTGGAGAGGATTATCTGACCCAAGCGTTGGCCTATTTGGAAAGAGTGGGTGTCCATAAGGATTCAATGTGTACAGACATCGAACATAGAACACCGACGGAGATCGATTTCTTGGGTGGTAAAGTCGTTGAGTATGCGCGTGAAATGGGCATACCCACACCCTATTATATCGTTATGACGAATCTGGTCAGATCGATCGAAGCCCAGTACAGATAACTCCTGTGCCCTGATGTATCAAGACACGCTGAGGCCCTCTGTTGAAAGGCATGGTAAAAGAAAAGACACCCCTATGTCCATTCAGGCCCCACCTTTGAGGACGGGGGGTGAATGGCTACGCCGGGGATTGGATGATAGATAGACCAAAAGACAACACTACGTTTCTCTCTCATTCACACCGAGGCGGGAGAACCCCGACCCGATGTGAATGATAGTGAGAGATTATTGATTCCTCAATGCGAGGCCCTATAAAAAGCGGGCTGATTACTTGTATTCCTTGTTGTACTTTTCAACCATCTCTTTTGTCGCCTTGAACACCGCCTCTCCGTCAACGCCCTTTGCATTGGCGCCCTTGATGTATTCGTCAAAGACCGGATTCATGGCTTCTTTAAATTTTGCAGATTCCGCATCCGACAGGGGAATAAACTCATGGCCCAGCTTCAAGCAGAACTGGCGTCCCGACTCGTCGCTGTCTCCCCACGCCTGAGCCGTGATGTCCTCGTATTTCTTGCTGACCTCGGTGATGATTTTTTGGAGATCTGGAGGAAGGCTGTTCCATTTTTTGAGGTTCATGGCGACAAAGAATCCCTGAGAATAGGAGCTGCTATAGGTGAGCGTAGTGTATTTGAGGACCTCGCCTTGTTTGAAACCCTCCAACGCCTCAATGGGGACCAAGGTGCCGTCCGCGATGTTTTTCTTTAGCGCATCATAGGTTTCGCCCTGGGACATGGCAACGGGAGCAGCCCCAAGTGCCCTGACGATCAACTGACTTGTTCCCGTTGATCGGATTTTCAGGCCTTTTACCTCCTCCAACTTGCTGACCGGTTTGCTTACCGTATGGAGCAAGCCAGGTCCGTGGGCATAAAGATAGCAGATATGAACATCGTTCACCTCCGTGGGCTGGAATTTTCTGTTCAGCTCATTGATGACCCTTGTCGCCACAAAGGCGTTGTTGTAGCCGAAGGGATTGTCAACGGCGGATAAGACGGGGAATCGGCCAGGAGAATAGGCGAGAACAGACAGACCGAAATCTGAAATGCCTTTCACGACCCCGTCGTAGATCTGCGGGGCCGGCGTTAAAGAGCCTCCCGTAAATATCTGAATCTTGATCTGACCGTTGGAACGTTCTTCAATCTCCTTTGCCCAGGCCTGGGGGACCTTTGTTTGAATGTGTGTTGGGGGAAAAAAGGTGCTGTAGGTGAAGTTATATGTTGCCGCTTCGACCGTTGGGACCGAGATTGCCGCAAAGAGAAAGAATGCTCCCAACAAAACTAACCCTGCCATAGTAAAACCTTTTTTCATGTAGCTGCCTCCTTCTTTGTTTAATGGTTATTTATAGTGCCCACCGTCTTCCATCCGGTGTGAAGACCGTTTTGTTGTTACGATGACTTCGCATATCCTTTCTAACAGCAGATCGCACATGAGGTCAATAGGCCGCAAAACTCGGAAGAAACAGGGCGATCTGGGGAAAAATGATCATGATCACAAGATACGTTAGCAAGGCAAGCACAAACGGAACGGTCCCTTTGAAGATAACCTCCAGCGGTATGTCCCTGGCGATGCCGTTTACCACATAGACATTGATTCCGACCGGCGGCGTGATCACGCCCAGTTCGGTCACGAGCACAATCACCACACCGAACCATATCGGGTCATAGCCGATGGCTATGGCCACGGGATAAAAGATGGGGATAGTCAACAGGATCATCCCCAGAGCATCCATAAACAAACCTCCGATGAAGAAGAAGAACATAATCACCAGCATGATGCCCCATGAGGGCAGAGGGAGTTCCACGGCCCAGCTGGACAAAGTGCTGGGTATGGTAGTCACCGCCAGAAAATGGCCGAAGACCGTTGCGCCTGCGACAATCATGAGAATCATACAGGTGGTTCGCGTCGAAGAATACAGGGCCTCAAGGAATCCTTTCCATGAAAGCTGTCTGCTGACAAGGGGAATGAGCAATCCCCCGAAGGCCCCTACAGCCCCTGCTTCGGTAGGCGTGAAAATACCGATGAAAAGCCCGCCCATTACCAAAACGAATAGAATCAGCACCTCGATAAGACCGGAAAGGGCTAGGATTTTCTTTTTGAAGCCCTGATTCGCTACTCGCGGCGCTATCTCAGGCTTCAAAGAAACCCAGATATAGATGGTCAGGGCGAAGAGCACGGAAAGAAGGATTCCAGGAAAGATCCCGGCCATAAAGAGCTTTCCTATGGATTGCTCGGTCATGATGCCGTAGACGATAAAGATCACACTCGGCGGGATGAGAATGCCCAGGCTTCCCCCGGCAGCTACCGTCCCTGCCGCCAGTTCGTTGCGATACTTGAGTCGCTTCATCTCAGGCAGGGCCACGGAAGCCATGGTTGCAGCTGTGGCATTCGTGGAGCCGCTGATAGCCGAAAAGGCTGCACAGGCCCCTACTGTTGCCATAGCCAGGCCGCCCTTATAATGTCCGAACCAGATAAAGGCGGCGTCATAGAGCTTGCGGCTGATTCCGGAGTAGAAGAGGATCTGACCCATGAAGACAAAGAGGGGAATAACGGTCAGGTCGTAAGAACTGAATACGGTATAGAAATCCTTGATGATGATATTGAGGGCCGCTGCGGCAGAAATTAGATACCCAAATCCCAGAAGACCCACGATGGCCATGCAGAAGGCTACCGGAAGGTTCAAAAAAAGAATGGCAATGAGAAAGACAACGCCTATGATGCCTACATGTATTGGATCCATTTATTTTGCTCTCTTCTTCCAGATGTGCAACAGGTTGACCAGAATGGCAAGACAGAGCCCGAAAAAACAAACCGCCATGCAGTACAGGATGGGATAGAACGGAAAATGTATGGTCGGTGTAACCTCTCCTGCCGCCTTCATATCCCCGGCGACAAGGATAGCCTGCCATATCAGCACAACAAACAGTGAAAGCCCGACGAGATGAGTAAAGGTCTCGATGATTAATTGCTTACCTCTTGATAAGTGCAGTATCAAGATTTCAACGGCCACATGCCCTTTCTGGAGCATGGTATAGGGCATGGCAAAGGATACCAGCACAGCCCCCATAAGGCTCACAAGATCGTACGTTCCGATAATGGGTTTGCTGAACACATATCTCATGAAGATATCGGCGCAGGTCAGCAGCATCATCACCACGAGCGAGGCAGAGGCTACAATGTTGAATATATTCCCAAAAAAATCTGTAGTCGCTTTCTCCAAAAAGGACATCGTTATCTCCTTTTAAGCTCCTTTCTTGAGTTGGAGCACACACGCTCCGGCCCTGGGGCCTAAAAGCGATCCAGCCGTGCAGGTCCGCCGGCAAAAAAGGGGAGGAATTCCCTCAAGTAAGCTCATAAGCTGTTATGAGGACTTTGTCCGGGAGCCGCTCACCCGTTGCCACGGCAATGAGACCATGCAGCCATTGATATTGTGGTGCACCGGTTTCAAATACAGGCCTGGTTCTGAAATAATATTCCTCAGGCTTAACCTCTTCTCCTCTCGCCAACCGTTCCATAACCTCCTTTGGTCCGCTCCGAATCCCCCAGTTATAGACATAAATCAACGCACCGTCATTCGTTTGGAGTGTATATCTTGCCTCCAGCTCGGTAATGCCGTCACTTCTAATGATCTGCCAGTCTGCTCCGCCGGGAAGGACCCTGCCCGAAAGTCTGGGACCGGCAAAGGTCCCCCCTGTGATGGGAATAATCCTTCTTTCTCCATAGGGAATGTGCCCGACAAGCATGGGTGTGCCAACTTCGACACTAGATGTATAGAGCAGTCGAAGGGACGGTTGAACAGGTACTTTTTTTAATTCTTCGCTCTTCATATGCCTAAACCCCAACCCTGCTAAGCCGGAAGCAAAAATTTTCTTATCCAGGAAGAGCAGGACCCAGTTTGTATCTGATTTAAGAATTTAAATCAATTATTGAATCTGCCATTTTTCCTCAAAGATACCTTTCGGGCCTCAACGGCGGCGGCCAAAAACCAGACCGTCCCCTGCTCTCGCTCAACCGTCCTACTTGGTATCATAGACCTTACAGGCGTGTCGTTGCCTCGCAAATAAGCAAGTATCCGAACAGAATGCCTTTCCCAGCCTTTCATTCCAAAGCATTTTTGTGTGCATATTTTGCTCTCAACTTCGGTTTTTCTATTTTGCCGGTCGGGCTTCTCGGAACTTCATCGAAAAGGATCTTTCGCGGGAGCTTGTAACGCGGCAGTTGTTGTTGACAAAAAAGCGCGATCTCCTGCTCTGTCGGCATTTCACCTTTCTTCGGCTGGATTACGGCAACGACGATTTCCCCCAGACGATCATCATGCGCACCAATGACCGCCACGTCATGCACTTTCGGGTGTTTGAGAATTACTGCTTCCAGCTCTACAGGGTATATGTTTTCCCCGCCGCTGATGATGAGATCTTTCTTTCTATCGACGAGATAGATGAAGTTTTCCTCGTCGGTCTTTCCCAGATCGCCGGTGTGGAGCCATCTATCACGAATCACAGCCGCGGTCAGCTCCGGATTCTTGTAGTATCCCTTCATCACACCTGGACCCTTTACAACGATTTCGCCGATCTCGCCCTGGCTTACCTCTTTGCCATGATCAGAGACGATCCTTGCATCCCAGAAAAGGCTCGGCTTCCCGATGGCGGCTACCTTTCTCTCGTTATCCGTACCCAGACGGATGACTCCAGGACCAGATGTTTCGCTCAATCCATAAACCGCATCGTATTCAATATCGGGAAAATGGGCTTTGATCCGCTGAACAACGACCGGGGGTATAGGTTGGGCCCCCATGACGATGCGTCGCCAGCGGCTCAGATCGTAGTTTTCTTTTTGCAGCTCTTTGCTGTCAAAGGCGTTAATCAGATCGAATGCCCAAGGTACAAGTAGAAAAACGACGGTTACCCGCTCTTTCGCTACGGTTTCCACTATATACCGGGGGGATATCTTTTCCGTGAGGAGCACTGAGCATCCGCCGGCCAACATAACGCCGAGCAGATGGCCGATCGCCAGATGATACATGGGGGGCATCATCAAAAAGCAATCGGAAGGGGTAAGGCTATGATTTGTCGCCTCGGTTGCGGCTACGCTCATTAGATTTTTTTGGCTGAGAAGCACTGGTTTGGGTGCACCTGTGGTGCCGGAGGTGAAATAAAGGGCGCATTCGTCCTCATCCGATAGCTCGATCTTGACCGGACCTGGTCTTCCTTCCCTGACGAGATTCTCCAAGGTAGCAAAATCTTCGGAGTCATCTGGTCCGATCACGCTGTAAAGGCGCACTGTATCCAGATCCCCCCGAAGGCTGCTGATGCGTTCTGCGTACTCTTCGTCCAAGAAGAATGCTGCGGGCTCTGCTACATTCGCGCAGTATCGAAGGTCATCGTCATTGAACCGAAAGTTGAGGGGCACGGCCCAGGCCCCGGTCTTCAATGCGGCGAAATAGACCTCCAGCCAAGGGATCGAATTCCTGCCGAGCAGAAACACCTTGTCTTTCCTCTTGATGCCTTTACGCAAGAGACTGTCGGCGATTCTGTCTGTTCGGTCATGGAATTCCTTCCAGCTTATCTCATGGCGAATGCCTGAGACGGGGCGCACCTCAACAAAGGCAGTGGATTGGGGAGACAGATGAGCAAACTTAGCTATACTATCAAGCAGGTTCATGGCGCTTCCGAATAAAAGTCTGTTGTTTATGCCATACGGAGTGGAATCAAAGCCATACACCTTTCAGAGGCTCTATGTTGACAATTCCCTTACTGTTTCACAATCGCATCCTTGCGTACCGGCTTCTAAGCCCACTACGCTATGCCTGCCGGAAGATCCTTATCCATTGCCGTTCGTATGTCAAACAGTGAGGCTGTTTCTTTTACTGTCATGGTAATGGCCTTGCTGTTCAGCGGATGAAGATTCTCGGAAATACCATGAAAAATTGAGCATTGAGCTCATAGTTTCAGCATTTTTGCTTTGGAGGTAAGACCTTTGATGAGACCTTGCTACCTGTTGGTAACTCAATATATTTTTTAATTTTCAAATATGGGTGTGTCAAGATAAAAATGAAAAACTTAGCATGAAACGGAAACATCTGAAGCATCTCCTTGCCATTCTAAGACTCTTCGGCAGCCGCAGAAGAATGCCTTGACAAAGGGTTAGACCTATTTTAGAAAATCGACTGGTTTATTCGGTTATATCCTCCTTAAGTCGAGAGGAGAATGTGCCGTGAAAGCGGGATTTCGCCTGTTTTCTTCTCAGAAAGCGATCATACTGCAATTCTTGCCTTATACCCATGAAGGAGAAGAGAGATGAAGCGAGAAACAGACTACGGGCATCCGATTAAGGCCTTCTATCGTCCCGATGATATTGAAGGCTTGGATTACGTTCAGGCATTGGGCGATCCCGGTTGCTATCCTTACACGCGCGGCTATTATCCTGAGGGTTACCGAAAGCGTATATGGACACAGAGAATGACAGCGGGGCTCGGGTCTTCCAGGCAAACCAATGAGGTGCTCAAGAAGTACCGAGAAATGGGTCAACGGGGAGGGATCCTCGTGATTTGCGATAGGACCAATGCGATGCCTATTGATCCGGATCATCCGATTGGCCGGAGAGAGGTCGGAGTTTTGGGATGGCCAGGGGCTTCCCTGTTCGAGTTCGAGCAACTCATGGACGACATCCCCCTAACCGGCCAATCCATCACCCTTTTGGGTTCATGCGCCATGTCTTCCATACGGCTGGCCTATATTGTGGCCCTGGCTGAAAAAAGGGGCATTGACTTGAAGGATGTACACGGCAGCGTCACGGAATACCCTTTCTGCACCACCTTCGGACAAACCGACGCCCAGCCTCTGAGTCTCGATCTCAAACTGTGGCTGGATTCTTCGGAGTATATTGTAAGCAACAAGATACGGATGCGGTCAGGCATCCTCAGCCAGCACTTTCAGGAATCCGGCGGCAACAATGCGCAGGCCCTTGCCGTGGAGATGGCAATGCTCAAGGAGCTTTGCAGCCTGCTGGTCCACGAGAGGGGCCTTGATTTTGACGATGTCGCCCTCTTACCCTACGAACTGGTGAGCGTAGGTTCACGCTTTTTTGAGGAGATAGCCAAGATCAGGGCGCTTCGAAGGATGTGGGCGAAGATGGCCAAAGAGACATTCAAGGCCAAAAAGGAGAAATCATGTCATCTGCTCATATCGGTCCACACTTCAGGCCGCACTATGACCTATCAGCAGCCTCTCAACAATATTGCACGAGGCGCTATTCAGACCCTAGCCGGCGCCATTGCGGGGTGCACTGCCATAGACAATGCGTGCCTTGACAATGCACATGCAGAACCATCACCTTTGGCAGCGAGGATGTCGCTTAACACCCAACACATCGTGGCTGATGAAACCGGTGTGACCGATGTGGTAGATCCTCTTGCTGGTTCTTACTTTGTCGAATATCTGACCAACAAGGTGGAGGAAGAGGCATACCAGATTTGGAACGAGATAGAAGAGATAGGCGGAATGATTGCCGCTGTGGAAAAAGGCTTCGTTCAGAAGATGCTGAAGGAATCCGCTCAGGAAAAACACCGGGAGGTGGAAAGCGGAGAACGATTGATCGTTGGAGTCAACGAACTGGTAATCTCCCCGGAAGAAGATTACCGAATTCCTATACAGGAGGTGAAAACCAGCGATTCTAAGGACATTGCAAGGCGCATGGAGGAATGGAAAAAGGCAAGGGATATGCCTTTGATAAACCAAAGAATGGCCCAACTTTATGCAGATGCAAAAAAAGAAGACAGATTTAATCTGATGCCGACTATTATCGAGGCGGTCAAGGCCTACGCTACGGCCGGTGAAATCATGGGGGTAATTCGGAAGGCACGAGGCCTGAGTTATGATCCTTTGCAGATGATTGATTGCCCATTTGATCTCCAGTGAGAAAGGGTCGGGGCAGGTGAGACAATACTAACGAAAAGATGAAGGGTGAGAGATATCGGCAAAAGCAAGGCCATTAGGGTTCTCGTCACGGCCATCGGCCTTGACGGCCACAGCACGGGCGCCGAGGTCGTAAGCAGGATCCTGATGGATGCCGGCATTGAAGTGGTGTATCTGGGAATCTACCAGACGCCGGAGATGATTGTTAAGGTTGCCGTTCAAGAGGATGTGGATGTCATTGGGATTAGCAGCCACGCCTCAAACTACGGCCAGATTGTTGACTTGCTGGAACTGCTCAAAAAGAACCATTTGAATAACATCCTGGTCATTTGTGGGGGGACCATTCCCTATCCACAGGCGCAGGATCTTAAGAAAAAGGGCGTATCCGAGATATTTCTCCCTCAAAGCACCTCGTCATCCATTGTGAACTATATTGTTTCACATGTGAAAAGATAAGACATGTCTGCTTCATAGCAGATCTTGCAGCAAATCGGATTGCAAGACCTCAGCTGAGAGAGGCTTTTAACCCCCCGTTGTGCAGTTGAATGAAGGAAGGCATTGACTTTACATGATGGCGTTTACATAATAATAAATTTAGAGGGTTGGTTTATGAGAAGCCGTTATCCTGTTGCTGGAGTTGCAGCTTGAGGCGCAGTGACCAGGACACCGGGTCGATGGAGATGACAGGCTTAAACCAGGTGGGTAGACACCAAATGAACAGGGAGGTGGCCATGTCCAAGAAATCGATAAACCGTTGTTTGATGTTGTCCTTTTTTCTGATTACGCTCCTGGTGCCCGCTGTTGGGTTTGCGCAGGAAGGCAAGGCGTCAGTGCGTCTCTGGGGGCAAATGTCGCCCTTTAT
>CAYPNL010000121.1:0-5632 GCA_964412045.1 uncultured Desulfobacteraceae bacterium | reverse complement strand
TTGAAAGTCTACGTTCTCTCTCTGTTCAACAAATTCTTCACGATCATCGAAAAACCGGTAAATGTGATAGTATTTTGCCATACCGAAGTGATCATCGTTAAAATTTTTTCCATTATCCGTAGCAAACGCGATCAGCAGTTCCATGAATTGTTCTCCTTTCTAGCAGGTGGCCGGAAATAGTTTCCGGGCATTCAACTTTCCACCAGATCCTTACTCAGCTAACATAATCCAAGAAGAAACGTGAACCCATTTAGGGTCAGACAGTATTTCTAGGTAACCTCTTAAAATTACAATAACATTTTGCCATTGAATTTTCAAATAATTTTTTAAAGTATCATTTCTTGACATCTTGCATCCCATTCTATGATAATAGATTGTTATGTTCATTGCCGCATGCACAGAATCCTGCGGGTGGGACCATTCGGCTCATCACACGGACTCGCGCCTGGCTGGATCGTTCTTTCGCCGCTTGAGCGGCTTTCACCTCTGTACCCTTCCCCATCAACCCCCTGTAACAACCAAGAAGGAATTGTGTCATGATTGAGATCGAGGAAATACTCGAGCACGTCACGGTCAACGAGGAGATCGCCAAGAAATTCTTTGAGATCGAGGTTGGGATTCTCTCGGTGGGCAACTTTATGGATCTTTTCGAAAAGCTGCTCCTTCTCATTGAGGAGAAATTCTCAATACCTCATGTGTGGATTACCATGGTTCGCGAAAGCGATGTCTCACACCTCATTGAGACACTGAAGTCTTCAGATGTGGTGAAAGGACGTTACAGCGTGGTCAAGAGAAAGGCGTTCTTACGACTCATCAACGAGAAAGATTCCCCGGTGCTGGTGAACGAGAATGTAAAGCCCTTTTATGGGCTCCTTCCCAAAAATCAGAAATACTTCGCCAGGTCTTTGGCAGTTGTTCCCATCTCCCTTGATGGTGAGGTGATCGGCAGCCTGAACCTAGGTGATTTCTCAGAGTCCCGCTTTCAGCCGGATATGGATACTTTCTTCCTTTCCCAGCTCGCTGTGAAGATCTCCCTATGTATTTCCAACGTGACCGCACGGGAACGGCTTGCGTTTCTTGCCAGCAGGGACCCGCTCACCGGGCTCCGGAACCGCACAGAAATGGAGACTGTTCTGGATGAAGAATTCAGTAGGGCCGTTCGGTACGGAACGCCCCTTGCAGTGCTTTTCATCGACTGCGATGATGTTAAGGCGGTCAATGACACTTACGGCCATGATTGCGGCGATGCTTTACTGAAGTATCTGACTGATCAAACGAGGGCAATGATCAGGAAAAACGATCCGGCCTTCAGGTACGCAGGAGATGAGTTTGTCCTCATCTTGCCCAATCAGGGTTCGAAGGAGGCTCTGAAGGTTTCTGAACGGCTCCAGAGATTCTTCGAAAAGCATCCATTTAAATTCCAAGATGCTCTTCTTCCTGTTTCCATTAGCTGCGGAATATCATCTACGAGAGATCCCGGCATCAAGAATCCCGAGGCACTTCTTAAAAAGGCCGACGAACATCTCTATGAAGTGAAGAAGGAAAAGAGCCTTATGGACTCAAAGTAGATCACATGGTGTTTATGCCACTGTTTACTTGAAACGACAACGCTCGGCAGTTTATAGACCTGTTAAAGGAAATACTGCGCAGGAAGTTGCTTTCTGAATGAATTAATCTCAAAAGGGGAAAGGATGAGGATTACCATTCGATGGTTGCCAACGATCATATCGTTAGCTTTCTTTCTATCTCTTGGATCACAGGCATTTGGCGACTCGTCGATCTCGATAGCAATAGAAGATCCTCCGCACACCATGGACCCTCACGGCTCAAGGGACACCTCGAATCTTTCTATTGCGGCAAATCTCTTTGATGGGCTCACGCAACGGAAGGGCCCCGGTGGGATTATCAACCCTGCACTGGCAGCACAACATGAGCACCCAGATCCCTTGACCTGGGTGTTTTATCTGAGAAAGGGGGTCAGGTTCCATAACGGCAATGCCTTCACCGCCGAGGACGTGAAGTACTCCCTTGAGCGTTTATCCGACCCCCGGTTTTCTCATTTCACCACCCTTGTGAAAGACATTGCCTCCATAGAGATCATCGATGAGTATACAGTTGCCATCAAAACCAAACAGCCCATCCCGTGGTTCATCCAGAGCTGCTATCAGCTCTTCATTATGGACAAGGAATCTACTGAGGCTAGAAACCCAGAAGATGTCGTGGTCAACCCGATCGGAACCGGGGCCTACAAGTTGCTAGAATGGATCAAGGGGTCGTATATCAAGATGGTGGCCAATGAGGATTATTGGGAAGGGCCCCCGTCCATCAAGAGCGTAGAGTTACACCCCATTATAGATCCTTCTGCCAGGTTTGCCGCGCTGGCTTCCGGGCAGGCCGAGCTTATCTCCGGCGTGCCCGTGGAGTTGTATGAAAAGGTACTGCAAAACCCGAAACTCGATGTTATCTCCCGTCCTGCCAGAATGTCCATTTTTTTGGCCTTGGGTAACAAGCCGGGAACCCCCTGGGCGGATATCCGCGTTCGCAAGGCCATATCCATGGCCATCAACGAGGAGGAGATTATCGAGAAGATCATGGGGGGACATGCCTCACGTGCGGCCCAGGTGCCGGATCCCGCGACAATCGGCTACAATCCTGATCTATCAAGGCTTCCCTACAACCCTGAGATGGCAACACAGCTCCTCAAGGAGGCAGGCTATGAGAAAGGATTTGGGATTATCCTTTCGGGCCCAAGCGATCTTTATGCCCATGATGAGAAAATCATCGAAGCGATTGCAGCGTATCTGAACCGGGTGGGAATCAGGGCAAAAACAGAGATAAAATCTAAATCAGTGCTTCTGCGGGAAGCATTTCGAGGCGAGCTCGAATTCTACCTCATTGGATGGTTCGATCGTGCCTTTGATGTGGGCCGGACATACCGTAAGCTCATCCATACAAGAGACGAAGATAAAGGCCACGGGAGCCTAAACGGTACTAACTTCAGCTCTTTCATCATGGATGCCTTTCTCGAATATACCTTTACTGTGGTGGATCAAGAAAACCGCGAAAAGCTCCTTCAAGACTTGAACAAAATGGCTATGGTAGATAAAATCGCCTTGATCCCTCTGCATTATCAACATGACCTCTATGGAATCTACAAGGAAGGACTAATGACATTCCAGCCGCGTCCCGATCGGTGGATCGTGTTTAAAGAGATTTTCCGTCGGTAATCCTTTGGGTGTGGACACTGATCGGCATATCTGCTATAGAGCGACATAGCTCGCGTTATGCGGTTCTTATTGCGGGCTGCTATCTGCATGAGAGATTTCGTAATTGAAATGAAAACAAACGAAAGACACCACATCTGGATCAAGGATATCAAGGAGGGTGACCTCCTTGAAGGGGCCTACCTGGTCAAAAGCAAGGCAACCGGCCAAACAAAACAGGGAAATGCTTTTCTTACCCTCACCCTTGCCGATAAGACGGGGAAGGTTGAGGCACGGGTGTGGGATAATGTGGAGGGGATATCCGTCCTTTTCAAGGAGGGCGATATCGTTGAGATCAACGGCCAGGTCAACACATACCGGAACCAGGTCCAGATACAGATACAGGAGCTCAAACGAATGGAAGCGGCCTTTGATCCCGCGATCTTTCTCGAGGCTGCCTCCAAAGACACCTCCCAAATGCTCTCAGAGCTCAAGGGCCTGGCCGCCCGGATCAAAAACCGGCATCTCAGGGACCTCATAGACTCTTTTTTGGCAGATCATGGATTCATATCGCGATTCAGGAAGGCCCCGGCTGCCAAGGTCTTTCACCATAGTTATCTTGGCGGGCTCCTTGAACACACCCTCTCCGTCTCTCAGCTGGCGGTCGTGGCAGCCGAACACTACCCTGATCTGGACGGAGATCTTCTGCTGGCCGGAGCCATCCTCCATGATATAGGCAAGACTGAGGAGCTGAGCTTTGAACGAACCATAGACTATTCCGATCAGGGAAGGCTCCTAGGGCACATCGTGCTGGGGGTTATCATGCTGGAGGAAAAGCTGACTCTTTTCAAAGAGTTCCCTCCTGAGCTGGCCATGCGGCTCAAGCACCTGATCTTGAGTCATCACGGGGAGTTCGACTTCGGATCCCCGAAGAGACCCAAATTCCTGGAGGCCTTTGCCCTGCATCTCATAGATGACCTCGATGCCAAGATAAACGGATTGAGCAGACTCCTCAACGAAGACAGGCAGGAGGGGTCATGGACTGCATTCAACACGCTCTTCCAGCGATACCTCTTCAAGGGGGACTCCCCTGCCAACACAATCCAGAAACAAGAAGGCAGGGAGGAGACAGGAGACCAGGGGCAGCAGCACCTCTTTCAGGCGGATTTCTAGCGCCTTTCCCTCACATAGTGAAAAACCCTGCTTCCGGCCACAAGGACAAGCCCGGAGAGAAAGAACCCATAGAGACCGGCAGGAAGCCCCAATGGGCTCCAGCCCATGATCTTGCCTATCAATGCCAATCCGCCTCCAACCGCCATGGCCGCAATCGCACCCTCCCTGTTGAGCTTAAGGGAATCCTTGTAAAAGCCCAAGAGGATAGGGAAGATAAGCCCCGAGGTATACACCGTATAACCGAGAAGGAGCGAGGAGATAACCCCCTTGAGAGATAAGGCGATGATCAGGGAAAAGATGCCAATTATCACAATAAAAACCCGGGCGAGCAAGAGGATTGTTCCCTCCGATATATCTCTGCGAACAAGGGGCCTCACTATGTCAAAGGAGAGGATCGTGCTGGTTGTCAGAAGACACGTATCCGCTGAGGACATCATCGCAGATAGGAGCGCTGCAATGATCAGGCCGTTGACCCCTACTGGGAAAAGGTGGTGGATCATCGTGGGAAAGGCGGCCTCAGGATTGATCCCTGGAAAGAGCGCCCTCGCTGCCATTCCCATGATCGTGATCATAAAGGCAAAGGGCACCAAGCTCAGGGCAACGGTCATGGTTGCACCCTTTGCGATCCCCGTATCCTTGGCGCAGAATATCCTCGAGTATATATCCGGGCCTACCAGGTAGGTGGAGCCAACCAGAAAGAGGTAGGTGGCAAGCGTAGTCCATGGAAAATGAGAGCTCAGTGGGAAGGAGAAGTGATCCGGCCCGAGTGTCTCTCTCATCGAGGCAATCCCTCCCACCTTTTCCAGACAGAGTGGAATGGATACCACGATCGCCACGATAATGATCACACTCTGGATGGTGTCGGTGCGGACCACCGAGTGCTGTCCCCCGAGTAGCGTATAGGTGATAAAGACAAGGCCTGTAATCACCATCAAAAGGGACGGTGACGCATCCAGGATGGTTTCAAGTATCTTACCGGCGGCTACCACCTGGCCTGCAATAATGCCCATCCAGGCAACGACTATGAGCACCGAGGCTAAGACCTTTGCCTCAGGCCCGTACTGGATATCGAGAATCTCCGGCAAGGTATAGAGCGAGTAGCTCCGTACCCTTTCAGCCAAAAACAAAGCTAGAGCAAAGAGACCAAGGGCGCCCACCAAAAGCCACCAGGACCCTACCAGGCCCATGCTGTATCCTAGGCCGGCCATTCCGACCGTGGATGATCCCCCGATTACCGTGGCGAACAAGGAACCTGC
>CAYPNL010000120.1:0-9124 GCA_964412045.1 uncultured Desulfobacteraceae bacterium | reverse complement strand
TTGAAGCGGCACGCTGATGCCCCCTGTTCAAGGGTATGATGGGAAAAAAGACACCCCCATGCCCATTCACCAGGTAGTTTCAAAAGGCTAACGTGTTACCCCTGGCGCATATCAGGATAGCACAAGGAGGTTTGACAGTAAAAGGAAAAATGTTCACGTGCTATTTCAGCATTTCAGTTGACTTTAACGGCTCAATGTAAGTATGGTAATAACGTTCAATCATTATAGATCAGGGGTAAAAGCTGGAATGGATATATTTGCAAGCGATATTGTACAGATGATATTTCATGCCGGAACGATGGTGAAGTTCGTCCTCTTGCTTCTGTTCTTTCTTTCACTGTACTCGTGGACTATAATCTTCATGAAGCTGAGATTGTTTCGAAGGCTTACCGATGAGAACGACAAGTTCATGGAGTTATTCTCCTCCAGTCGTGAGATACAAAAGGTCTACGCGGAGAGCAAAGCCTTTTCCTTAAGCTCCTTGGCCAAGAGCTTTAGGGCCGGATATGCAGAGTTCATTAGATCTAAGACATTTCAGGCTAACCCAGACGAGGATAAGGCCTATCACTCCCTAGACGCAAGCATGGAAGGCATACAGAGGGCGGTCAAAAAGATCCTCGCCTCCCAGACTTCCCGTCTCGAGAAAGGTCTCACCTTCCTCGCAACTACTGGAAATGCCTCACCCTTTATCGGCCTGTTCGGAACCGTGTGGGGTATTATGACCTCGTTCAGATCTATCGGCCTGAAGGGCTCTGCAACACTGGCTGTTGTAGCGCCCGGCATCGCCGAAGCCCTTATTGCCACGGCAGCAGGGCTCGCAGCAGCAATACCCGCGGTAGTGGCATTTAATTACTTTTCCCGCAGGGTGAGGGCCTTTCATGTAGAAATGGGCAACTTTAACTCTGACCTCATAGGGGTTTTCGAGAGGGGATTAATGAGGGTGACCTCGACAGAGAGAAGAAGAGGTGAGTAGCGGTGGATTTGGAGGAAGGCCAATCCCGATTGATAGCAGATATCAATGTAACTCCTTTAGTCGATGTGATGTTGGTGCTGCTCATCATATTCATGGTGACTGCACCGATGATGATGCACGGGGTCAAGGTGGACCTTCCCAGAACGGAGAGCAGGAATATCAAAACAGAGGAGGACCCTTTACTTTTAACGATAACAAAAAAAGGGGAGATCTTTGTCGAGGATTACAAGGTTGATTACAAGGATCTCAGGGGGAAGCTCGAGAGGATATTCGCCAATAGGGCAGGGAAGGAGATCTTACTGGAGGCCGATAAGGAGGTGCCCTATGGTCTGGTAATGAGGATTATGGCTCAGGTTAAAGAGGCTGGGATCACCAAGGTGGGAATGATAACCAAGCCTTTGCAGAAATGATAGCCACATACTTACAGTTTAATCTTGGCCCGAAAGAAGAGAGATGGGCCCAGATGATGATCCTTTCGTTTGTTTTCCATCTCGCAATCTTCTTTGGCTCCATTGTTGTTTCAAAAAGCCGGATATACTACCCTTCTCTTGAGGAACACATATACCACGTTGAATTAGTTGCGCCTTCTGCTCCAAGCACTGGAGGCAGTGTAAAAGGGGCAGGTGTGGCTTCCGGAAAGGACAACACCCTCGTCGTGAAGACCAGGACGCGGCGTATTGAGGTGAAGAAGGAACCACCCACGACCGTGATTGCAAAGAGGGTTTCTCCGAAGCCGCTCCCTCAACCCAGGAAGGAAGCCGCTTTTCCTTCAGAGCTCATTGATGGGGCCATATCGAGGGTAGAGAGAGATGTAGCGCAGCAGGGGAATCAGCTGGAGGATACCATATCCCGTATAGAAAAGAGGCTGGATAGCAAGAAGCAGGCGCAATCTCAAGAGGGAGCAGAAAAGGCTCAAGGGGACGGCGCACCAATTCCCAAGAGGAGCGAAAGCGGCCTGCCCATAGGCTCTTCGGGCATCGGTAAGGGCATTCAGCTCTATCAAGTTCAGATAGAAACCACTATTAAAAACAATTGGTCCTATCCGAGCGCACTGATTAACGCGAGGGAAGGAAAAACTCTCGAAGCAGTCATATTGTTGACACTCAGAAGCGACGGAAAGATCGTAACGAGTGAGTTTAAAAAAAGATCCCGGGATCCCTTGTTCAACGATTCTGTGCTGAAGGCCTTGGAGAGATCAGATCCCCTGCCGAGTTTTCCGCCGGGCTACAACAAGAGCAGCGATGAGGTAGAGATCCGCTTTAGCCTTAAAGACCTCATTCAATAGGAGGGGCATGTTCAGGATACTAGCATGGATATTGCTGATTAATCTTTTAACCCTTTTTCCACCAGGGGATGCTGAGGGTAAGCTTTATATCGATGTGACCTCACCATCGATGAGAAAGATACCCATAGCAATACCGGAGTTTAAAGATACGGGAAGGAACGGGGGGCATCCGGATTTAAGACGTACGCTTTCCGATATTATAACGAATGATTTCAATCTCAGTGGCTATTTTAGGGCGCTGGACAGGGACTCCTTTATCGAGGGACCTGAGGCCGGCATTACCCGTGAACGCATCCAGTTCAAAGACTGGTCTCTCATTGGTGCGGACCTTCTGCTAAAAGGAGGCTATGAGTCTATCGGCAGCCAGCTCACTGTAGAGGTACGGCTCTTTGACGCACTGTCTACCAAACGGCTCTATGGAAAGCGATTTGTAGGAAGCATCGAGCACAAGAGAGACATCATGCACCGTGTTTCAGATGATATTATCCTTACCTTGACCGGCCATAACGGGCCTTTTTCCACGAGGCTTGCCTTTGTTGGGACTTCCACCGGCAAGAAGGAGGTATATGTATCGGATTACGATGGGCATGGCATGCAACAAGTAACCCATTATAATACGATAACCCTCTCACCACGGTGGTCCCCCTGCGGAAACAGGATGATCTACACCTCCTTTCTTGATTCAGCGACGGCGCTTTTCATGCATGACATACGGAACGGAGCCGTTACTAAACTCTCCGAACGCAAAGGCCTTAACATCGCTGCTGCCTGGGCGCCAAACGGACAGGAGATTGCCCTGACACTTACGATTAGCGGAAATCCGGATATCTTTCTGATGGATACAGATGGCAGGATATTAAAGAGGCTGACCAAGCATTGGGGAATCGATGTTTCCCCGAGCTTTTCACCTGACGGCAAGAAGGTGTCATTTGTCTCCAATAGATCCGGATCGCCCCAGATCTATGTGCTCGATCTGGTTACCGACCAGATCGAGAGGGTAACCTTCGAGGGCAGGTATAACACATCACCGGCTTGGTCAAATCTCAATCGGATCGCCTTTTCCGGGTCAGCGGACGGCCGGTTCGATATCTATACCATTTCTCTAGACGGAAAGGATCTTCAGAAGGTCACCCACAATCAGGGTAACAACGAGGACCCTTGCTGGTCTCCGGACGGGCGGTACATGGCCTTTAGTTCGGATAGGGTTGATGGCGCCTATCACATCTTCATCGCCAATGCCAACGGGGAAAACCAGAAACAGGTAACCTTTATACAAGGAGATCAACTTTCCCCTTCATGGTGTGATGGCAGGAAGAGATGATGTGCGTTGGGCACATAAAAACGAATATTTGGGGTTAACTACTTGAAATGCTAATTGATGCATGATAAAGAGTAAAAATTAGTATTCGGATAGTATTGGTTTCACTAACCAACAGAAAAGGAGGTAGAGGTTATGAAGAGGAATTTAATTATCGCAACACTCGTGGCATTCGCGTTTTCATCGGTTTTTATCCTTTCCTCATGCGCGAAAAAACAGGTGGTAACACATGAGGAGGAGTTGAAGGCGGCCCCGAAAGAGAAGGCTGAGCTCGAAAAGGGAAAACCAGCACTCACTGAGGCGGAAAAGGCAAAGGTTGCCAAGGAAGAAGAGCTTAAGCTCGAGAGGCTTAAGGAATTAGAAGAGGCCAGGAGAGCGGAGGCTATCAGGGGAAAGCCTGCTATAGAGGAGAAGGCCATAGAGGAGAAGGCAGCGGCGCGGGAGTTTGATGAGCAAAGAGCGTATCGAGAGAGGATGGCCGCACAAGTTGAGGCCGAGCCCATCTATTTTGATTTCGATCGATCCTTTATTAGCCCAGAGTATAGGACTGTTCTCGAAAAGAAGGTGGAATTCCTGAAAGAGTTTCAGGAATACAGCATAAGGATCGAGGGCAACTGCGATGAGAGGGGCACGAATGAGTATAACCTCGCCTTGGGGGATAGACGAGCTGACAGCGCGAAGAACTACCTGATATCACGCGGAATCAGCGCTGATAGGATAGAAACCCTAAGCTATGGGGAGGAAAGGCCGCTCGCTTTGGGGCATAACGAGGAATCATGGGCGCAAAACAGGCGCGATGATTTTGTGCTTATGAAGAAGTAGCCCGCAAGGAGGCATCCGAAAGGCAGGGTTTTTTGTAAAAGGCGATTGTTCGTACCAAGAATCAATGCATCCATTCTTGTATCGATGAAGAGAGGCCCCGATAAACGTGGAGAGGTCGTAGTGTGCCAAGTGGTAGGTAAAAGGACAACATCTGTTTCTATAGGGGCGTTGCTGTTGATCCCCTTTCTTTTCGTGTGCCTCGCTTCCTGCGCTTCCCAGAAGGACATGGTGTACCTCAATAACCAGGTTAAAGCCCTTGACCGACAAGTCAAGGAAGATGGGGAGAGAGGGGAGAAGATCAGCAGGGCAATTGGTGAACTAGAATGTAAGCAGAGTGAGTTAGAACGTCAGCTCAAGACGATTCAAGTGGTACAGGAGTCAGCACAAGCACAACTGGGGGAAGCGCTCAAGGCAAGGGATGCGGAGCAGGAGGCAGAACAGCGGAAAAGCTTAAGGGCGGTCATGGAGGATCTGGACTCCCTTCGTGTGACTATCGCTCAACTTCAGGCAGATCTTTTGGGAGCGAAGGAGAATATCCAGGTTGTAACGGGCCAAATAGACGAGAGTAATTACCTGATACGGGGCGTTATAGAGAGAGATACTGCGAAAACCGATGCCATGGTATCTCAGTTGAATGACCTCTCTCTCACTACCGAGGATTTTCGATCGAGGCTTGAGATCCTGGAGAATTATGTCAGCTCTGAGATAGAGGAAAAGAAGCAGAGAGCTTTTCAGGAGAAGAGCTCTCCCGTAAAACAACGACCAGAGACAGGAACATCCGCTCCTCAGCAAAGAGATCTCACCGAATCAGAGCTCTATGATCGCGCCCTTGGATACCATAGGGATGGCCGGTACCAGGAAGCAATCACGGATTTCAACACCTTTCTTACGTTATATCCGAAATCCGAGCTTGCCGACAACGCCCAATTTTGGATAGGCGAAGGTTATCGAGGCCAGGGCAAGCATGAGGAGGCTATCCTGGCCTATCAAAAGGTCATTAACGACTATCCAGGGGGAAATAAGGTTCCGGCTGCGCTGTTACAGCAGGGTGCTGCCTTTGATACAATAGGGGATGCCACAACCGCCGAGCTCGTCTTCAAAAAGCTCGTGAAGAATTTTCCGAAGACGAGCGAGGCGGAGATCGCACAGAAGAGACTTCAGGGGACTCAATAGAAAACCGAGGCTTGTTGCGAGCCATCCAAGGAACTATTCTTCATACAGGAGAAACGGCCTCCTCATTTCCAGGAATTCTTCAATTCCTTGAGAAAAGCTCTCAAGTAAGGCCTCTACCCCCATTCCGCTCTCAAGGGCTATCCGAAGAGAGGGATCCCCGAAGATGAGGTCTATGGGTAGCTGGTCGAACTCGTATTCATAGGGTGGATCCCGCCATAAAAAATACTTGCCGAAGGTATCCAAAACAGCCTTGAGCAAAGCGAACGATGTCTGGATAGGCCTATACACAGAGGGTTTCAGCACATCTATCATGAGGCCGCCGCAGCGCTGTCCTACCCATTTATTGAAAGTCGGCCGAAACCAGCATTCTCGCAGATAACATCCAGCGAGATGCCCCGAGGGAAGTATCTTTTTCAAGGTAGCGGGCTCTATAAAGGGGGCCCCGAATATCTCGAATGGTCGACACGTTCCCCTTCCCTCTGAGATATTCGTGCCCTCCCACAGGACCTGACCCGGATAAACCAGGGCCGTATCAAAGAGCGGCATGTTGGGAGATGGCATAATCCAGCGTCGTCTTAAGTCCTTCCATAGCATGTGCCGTCGCCACCCCTTGAGGGACAATACGGCAAGATCGCAGCCTATCTTCAAGGTATCATTAAGGAAATATGCGAGTTCTCCAATGGTCATTCCATGACGCATAGGAAGGGTGAACGGACCCACAAGGGAGGCGAACTCCATTCGCAAGATGTTGCCCTCAACGACTGCCCCGCCCAAAGGGTTCGGCCTGTCCAGGATAAGCACACCTTTCCCCGCTTTCGCGGCATCCTTGAGGCATTGCAGCATGGTACTGAGAAAGGTATAAACCCTTGTGCCCACATCCTGAAGGTCGATGATCAGAAGGTCCACGCTTTCGAGGATATACGGCAGCCTTTTGAGCTTGCTCCCGTATAGGCTTACCACAGGAGTGTGTAATTCGGGATCGAGGCTGTCCTCTGTTTCGATCATGTTATCCTGATCCTCACCCCAAAATCCGTGTTGCGGCCCTAAGAGGAATTTGAGCTGTCCGGGAAGCAGGGAAGAGATTACCTCCTTAGCGTTTATGAGATTTTTATCTACCGACGCCTGATTCGCGAGAAGCGCCAAAGATTGCCCTTTGAGCTGTTTCCGGTATTCATTGTTGAAGCGATCCAAACCTGTATAAATCTTCGCCATTATTCTTCTCCTGTTTGTTTCTTTACGGGAAATATATAGATTGTGCCTGTATACTATTTTTAGTATCATGCCTCGTGCTTCACGTATCCACCTAGCATGTCAACTTTTTAGGTAAATGTTGTTATGGACTTTTCTGTAAGTCCCGCTTGCGGGATGCGCTATAAAATCCTACAGCGATTTTATACCTCGATTTTTCAGAGGCAGAGAGGGATGAGATACTATTATAGTAAAGGTGGCAGGTGGTAAGTCAAGCTAAAGGCGCTGAAGGTCGGGATTCTGCATACGAAGAGGAACTCTCCAGGCTTTACAGTCTCGAAAAGTACGGAATAAAATTCGGGCTCTCGAAAACCTCTAACCTTCTGAGGGCATTTGGAGACCCCCACCGTGGGCAGCGCTATATCCATATCGCTGGGACGAACGGCAAGGGATCGGTAGGAGCCATGCTGGAGTCCATACTTCTGGAATCGGGGCATACAGTGGGCTTTTACACATCACCGCACTTGGTTAGTTTTACCGAGAGGTTTCGGGTCAACAAGGTTGACATTGACAGGGATCAGGCAGCAGCGCTGATTCATGAGATATACGAGGTAACGGACGAGAGGGAGCCTCCCACCTTTTTCGAGATGACCACCGCGATGGCGCTCATCTACTTTGCCCGCAGCAAGGTTGATATCGGTATTATTGAAGTAGGAATGGGCGGACGCCTTGATGCCACCAATATCATTACCCCCATAATCTCGATGGTTACCAATATCGGATTGGATCACAGCCAATTTCTGGGTAATACCATTATCGATATTGCCAGAGAGAAGGGCGGGATAATAAAAGCCGGGATTGATATGGTGACTGCTGCGAGCCAAGGACCTGTGAAAAAGCTTTTTCAGGCCTTGTGCGAGGAGAGAGGAGCCCCATTCTGGAGCCTAGGACATGATGCACGATATCGCAGGTTGGCATCGGGCCTTCTCGGCTATTACGGGGTACGGGAGAGATACAAGGATCTCGTCCTCGGGCTTAAGGGGAGGTTTCAGGACAGGAACGCCGCCCTGTGCCTCTTGGCCCTGGAGATACTGAAGGAGAAAGGGATCGCGGTTTCCGAAGAGGATATTCGATTAGGACTTGCCGATCCCCTCTGGCCTGGAAGGCTTGAGATCGTTTCGTCGCGGCCGGCGATAGTCCTGGATGGTGCGCACAATATCTCTGCCATGAGGTCGCTCGCAGATTCTATAAAGAGGGATTTCGATTTCAAGAACCTCGTTTTAGTGGTGGGCATCATGGCTGATAAGGCGATCTCGCGTATTTTAAGGGAGATAGTGCCCCTGGCCAGCAGGGTGATCTTCACCAGGCCGGCCTACTACCGGGCAGCAGAACCTCAACGACTATTGAAGGCGGCTGAGGAGCTTGGTTGGTGTGGTGAGGTAAGGACTCCTTTGTCGGCGGCCATCGAGAGGGCGAGGACGCTGGCCGATGAAAGAGACCTGATATTGATTACCGGCTCTCTTTTTACTGTTGGAGAAGCAAAGTCTTGCCTCGATCCCGCACGATATCCAGCTGAACATATCTGAATATCGCCAGTACGGTGAGATTGGTTGATTGCATACAAGGACTTTATAAAGGGGGATCTTCCTCCTCGAGGTGAGAGAGCGGAACGATGCCGGCCTCCTTCTTAAAACCTGGAGTTCCGAGCCGCAGTGCGGGCGGCTTGACCTGGATCAGGCGGTTGATGTTGTTCATGATCTCAATCCTCCTTTTCGTGCTCTGCATGGGAAAGGCCCAGTGCCGGGCCGAAGAAGACATGCGTCCCTGGCATATTACCGCTGATAGGATCGTAAGCCTGGCAGCGGATGAACTGTATTTGGCAGAGGGAATGGTAGTTATTGCCAGGGCAGAGCAAATCCTCATGGCAGACAGGGTGACCTACAATAGGAGGTCCGGATTTGTGAGGGCAGAGGGAAATGTCAGCCTTTCCTCGGCAGGTGATATACTGCGGTGTGAGAGAGGAACCTTTAATCTCAATGACGGAACAGGGTATCTATCAAAAGGAAGCCTGTTTCTCAGAGCCAACCATTACTACATCAGCGGTCAAGAAATATGGAAAACAGGCGCTGCCACCTATTTCATCAAGGGCTGCAGGATTACCTCGTGTCACGGTGAGTCCCCGGACTGGTCTATTACAGGCTCTGAGGCGGAGGTAACCATCGAGGGCTACGGCACTGCCAAGCATGCGGCCTTTTTTGTAAAGCGAGTTCCCCTTCTCTATTTTCCCTATATTATCTTCCCGGCAAAGAGGAAAAGGCAGACCGGTTTTTTGCCGCCGAGCATTGGATACTCCGAGAGAAACGGC
>CAYPNL010000119.1:0-1529 GCA_964412045.1 uncultured Desulfobacteraceae bacterium | reverse complement strand
TTGGAATGGGAGTTGAGAGAATAGCCATGCTGAAGTCCGGCCTGGATGACATACGGCTCTTTTTCGAAAACGATATCAGATTCCTCGCACAATTTTAGGAAGTAAACCTGCCCGCAAGGCACAATAGTCTGCGTGTCTGTTGTTAAAATGATTTTTTATTGATCACATTCAACCCAATGGTGAAAATCCATGAAGGTGAGCCTTAACTGGATCAAGCAGTTCGTCCCTATCGACCTAAATCCCTCCGAAGTGGCTGAGATGCTTACCATGGCAGGCCTTGAGGTAGAAGGCATCGAATACAGGGGCCGGGGTCTCGGCGATGTCATCATTTCAAAAATCCTGGATATTATGCCTCACCCAAAGGCGGATCGACTATCCATCTGTCAGGTGTCCACCGGAAGCCGAGAGGTATCCGTCGTGTGCGGCGCTACCAACATCGAGAAAGGCCATGTAGTGGCCCTGGCCCTGCCAGGGACAAGGCTTCCAGACGGGACTCCTATCAAGGAGACTAAGATACGGGGAGAGCTGTCATACGGAATGCTCTTGGCTGAAGACGAGATGGGGCTCACCGATGATCATTCCGGCATTATGATCCTCCCTGATGATCTCAGTCCGGGTCAATCTTTGCCCGATATCATGGCTCTGGAAGACTGCATGCTCGATGTCGCCATAACCCCCAACCGTATCGACTGTGCATCTGTCGTGGGTATCGCACGCGAGATAGGGGCATTGACCGATACACCGATCGTCATGCCCGAGATACACCTCGAGCAGGGGGATGCCCCCATAGAGGACCTGGCATCGGTGACTGTCCTTGACGCCCATGGCTGTCCTCGATATGCGGCCGGCCTTGTGGATCAGGTAAAAATCGGTCCGTCTCCCTTCTGGATGAGGTATCGGCTCCATGTCTCAGGCATCAGGGCTATCAATAATGTGGTTGATGTCACCAATTACGTGCTCCTGGAACTCGGGCAGCCCCTGCACGCATTCGACTACCACCGGTTGGCTGGGGGCACGATCGTGGTTCAAAAGGCAAAAAACGGGCAGACCTTTACCACCCTCGACGGCCAAGAGAGGGATCTCGACGATCAGACCTTGATGATATGTGACGGGGAGCGGGCCGTGGCACTGGCGGGGATTATGGGAGGCCTCAATTCCGAGATAACCCAAAGCTCTGCCGTGGTCTTGGTAGAAAGCGCGTATTTTGATCCTATTACGATCCGACGCTCATCAAAGAGGCTCGGCCTCAGCACCGAGGCCTCATATCGCTTCGAGCGGGGCATCGATATCGGGGGGGTTGACCGTGCGCTCAAGAGGTCCCTTATGCTCATTGCCGAAGTGGCTGGAGGCAAGCTTGCCAGGGGCATTATCGATTGCTATCCGGAGCCCTGGTCTGCCCCGAGGATTACGGTGCGAGTTTCAAGAACAAACGAGATCTTGGGCACCGAAATCGGCAGAGAGGAGATAGCGCACCACCTTTCTTCTCTCGGTATGGCGGTAAGGGAAAACGACAGCAACCGGATGGAGGT